>JAQSXN010000467.1 GCA_029256665.1 Paenibacillus sp. | reverse complement strand
CGTCTCGGAAATAAACATATCCGCAACGACCAGGAAATCGAGTTTCTTCAGCCCCTCTTCGACAAAGTTGGCGTTCGGATTGGACACGACCGGATTGGAGCCCATCACGAACAACGTCCGAATTTCCTCCGCATGCACCTTCTCCATCATTTCGTAGGCGGAGACGCCTTTGCCCGGCAGCTCCTCCGGCTCGATGCCCCATACGCCCGCGACGTATGCCCGGTGCTCCGGATTGTCGATCATTCTATAGCCGGGAAGCTGATCGGCCTTCTGCCCGTGCTCGCGGCCGCCTTGGCCGTTCGCTTGCCCCGTAACCGCGCCGTAGCCGCAGCCCGGACGGCCGATCTTGCCCGTGGCCAGCACCAGATTAAGCAAGTTGCGCACCGACATGTACCCGTCCGTCTGCTGCTCGACGCCCCTTGCCGTAAACACCATGCCCGTCGCCGCTTCCCCGAACGCTTTGCCCGCCGTTCGAATCTCTTCTTCGCTAACGCCGGACATCTCGGCGATTGCCGCCATATCCAAACCTGCCACATGGCTTTCCACATCGGCAAACCCTCTCGTCCGCGCTGCGACGAATGCCCTGTCGACAAGCCCCGCTTCCAGAACAGCCTTAAGCATGCCGTTGGTCAGCGCCGCATCCATGCCGGGTTTCACCTTAAGATGCAGATCGGCCAGCTTGGCCGTCGCCGTCTCCCGAGGGTCGATGACGATGAGATAAGCGCCGTTTTCCTTCGCCCTCGTAAAATAAGGCATAAGCGTCGGCTGGCACTCGGCAATATTGGTTCCAGCCAGAATGATGCATTTCGCAAGCGGGATATCCGCCAGCGCATTGGTCAAGCCGCGGTCGATGCCGAACGTCTTATTGCCCGCCGAAGCCGCCGCCGACATGCAGAACCGTCCGTTGTAGTCGATATACTTCGTCTGCAGCGCCACGCGAGCGAACTTGCCTAGCAAGTAGGCCGACTCGTTCGTCAGGGAGCCTCCGCCGTATACCCCGATGCTGTCGCGGCCGTACGTCTGCTGAGCGCTAGCGAACCGCTCCGCGATCATGCCGTACGCTTCCTCCCAGGAGATGCGCGTCAGCTTGCCGTCTCTCCTTGCCATGGGATGCAGCAGACGGTCGCCCGTCAGCGCATGCTGGTACGCGTTCATTCCTTTGACGCAGAGGCGGCCTTCCGATGCCGCGTTCGGCAATGCCGTAATCGTATAGGCCGCTTCCCCTTCGCCATTCCGTTCTTCGGTGACTTGCATTTTGCATTGCACGCTGCAGAACGGGCATTGCGTCTTCATGACGAACGGCGAGCTGCCGCCTTCCGTTCTCTCCATTACGCTATTCATCACCAAGCACCCCCGCCGCTATAGTTCTCCGGCACGAAGCCGATCGATGTAGCAATTCGAAGCTCCGCCAGCAGCAGCTGTCTGCTGGACAGATGCAGCAGACGCTCTCGGACAACGACGACTCCCATCTCGGCGAGCCAATCGCCTACCGATTGTCCGTACGTCGCGGCCATCCGGTACCACTGCAGCAGCGCGAGACCAATCTCGAGCGCTTCTTCGTCCTCCAGCTGGGATAGCAAAAGCTCGCCGGTCCGGACGACGGAGCCGCTGCCCGCTCCCGCGGTACGGCGTCCGTCGCTTCCGCCGACATACAGCTCCCAGCCGCCCGGCGCCCCGGCGAATCCAAGATCCTTGGCGAGCGAACCCGCCAGATGCAGCGGGCTTGCGGATACGCCGATCGCGATATTGGCCGGGAACGGGACTCCCGCCAGCTCGACCCGCAAGGATGCGGCAAGCGCACGGGCGTCTCTTAACGCCAAACGTTCTGCAGCCGGAGCCTCCGAAGCGGAGAAGATCTCCGCCGTACCCTCTCCTGCGCCTCCGCTAGCGTGCCAAGCTCCCTTTTCCGTTATCGTCAAGGAAACGCCCGAGAGCGCCGCATAATAACGAACGGCAGGGATACAAGCTCCGCAGCCCTTCGGCGTCCGCCAATCCAGACGTTCCAGCGCAATCTGAAGCGTGTCCGCGCGGACCGGTCCGGCCGGATCGTGGGCGGTCGCATGCATGACTTCCCTGAGCTCCTCATGGCTTCGGTCGGTACAGCCGCATACCGGCTGCTTCTGCGCTCCTTCTCCAGCGCCGTTCTCCAGCGCATAGGCGAGGATGGCTTCCACCGTCGGCTTGCATCCGCCGCAGGAGCTCGAAGCTCTGGTACAGTCGCGCACCTCCGCCAGCGTGCACAGGCCTTGGTCGCAGACGGCCGATACGATCGCGCCCTTCGTCACGCCGTTGCAGGAGCATACCGTCTCCGAATTCGGCATCGCCGCCACATTGGACTCTCCCGCGGCGGCGCCGCCCGCGTCTTGCTCCAACACCGACACGTCCGCGCCTGTCTGAATATATCGGAGCAGCTGATTGCCCTGTGACGTATCGCCGAACAGGACGGCTCCCGCGATGCGGTTGCCGGCTACCGTGATTTTGCTATACGTGCGTCGCAGCCCGTCATACCGCATAATCGCCGCCGTATCCTCCGACTCCGCGATCTCGCCGGCGGAGAATACGTCGACCCCCGATACCTTCAACTGCGAATATAACGTAGATCCCCCGTATCCTGCCGTATCCTGCTCGCAAATGACCTTTGCCAGCACCTTCCCCTGTTCATAAAGCGGGGCAACGAGTCCGTAGGCAATGCCGCGGTGCTCGGCGCATTCGCCGACCGCGTACACGCCCGGAACGCTCGTCTCCATATAATCATTGACGACGATGGCGCGGTTGATCTCGATGCCGCTTGCCGCGGCCAGCTTGACATTGGGCCTAATGCCGACGGCAAATACGACAAGATCCGTTTCCACCCTGGAGCCGTCCTTAAACCCAAGACCCTCTACCCGCTTCCTGCCCAAGATGCGCTCGGACTGCTTCTCGAGCAGGAAGCGCATGCCTTGTTTCTCGAGCTCCTTGCGCAGCATCTCGGAAGCCGTGCGGTCAAGCTGCCGCTCCATAATATAGTTATGAATATGGACGACCGACACGTCCATTCCCAGATTAAGCAATCCCCTGGCCGCCTCAAGGCCAAGCAATCCGCCGCCGATCACGACCGCTCGCTTCATCGTCGCGGAAGCTTTGATCATCGCGTTGCAATCCTTAATGTCCCGGAATGCCAGCACGCCCGGTTTGTCCGCTCCGGGCAACGGCAGCATAAACGGATTCGATCCCGTCGCGAGAATCAGCTTATCGTAGACCACTTCGCGTCCGGCGGAGGTCCTCACTCTCCGGCCGGTCGTGTCGATCGCGATCGCTTCTTCTCCTTTATGCAGCGTGATGCCGCGCTCGTCGTACCAGGACTGGGCGTTGATCGTAATGTCCTCGATAGAAGTATTGCCTTGGAGTACCTTGGACAACAGGATCCGATTATAGTTGGTATGCGGTTCGCTCCCAATAATCGTAATCTCGAACCGATCCGGTTCCAGCGCCAAAATTTCCTCGACGCATCGGACGCCTGCCATGCCGTTCCCTATCAGAACGAGTCTGCTCTTCATGGATGCACACTCCCCACATCGTAGATATAGTAACAACTGGTGTTATATATACCCCGATATCACACTATCCCATCTATAATGTTAAATAACGTGACACATATATTCTAACTTTAAGGGATAGGGAGAGAAATGACAATAGCCACGTGATAATTGTTTACACAATTGCAGGCGAGTATTGTTGTTTGAGCGTGCGATACTCCTGCGCAATCGTCTGATGGATGGCATGACGATGCGGAATGCCCATAAATTGGGTAATAACCTCGTCGATGCCTTTTGACCGGAGAGCCTTCTGCAACGCGACCGCCTCGGGATCCCGTTCGTAATCGAATAATAGCGCGGCGGCAATCGCCGAAGTGAGGTGGGGGATTGCAAGCCCAAGCTTATGGGCCTGCAGCGCCGGCCGAACCAGCCGATCGTTAAGCGACAGCTTGCGAAGCGGAGAACGGCCGACGCGGGTTACTTCGTCCTTGAGCCTTGGATTGGCGAATCTGGCTACTATTTTGTCAATATAG
>JAQSXN010000466.1 GCA_029256665.1 Paenibacillus sp. | reverse complement strand
GCCTCATCTTTAAGCGATGCCTCATCTTTAAGTGATGCCTCATCTTTAGGTGTTCGGAGCAGCTTCATCATCCACAGTCTGATGTGTCGCATCATTTCCTGCAACAGCGACAAAAGGGCAAAGCCGGGATATTCCCCTGCCTGCCCTTCTTGCGTTCTATGATTTGGCCGTCAACCCCAGCTTTTTCGCAAAATAAGCATAAGCCTTCTCGGAACACACGGCTTCCATCATTTCCGCTACTTGACGCTTCGCCTCTTCCACCGTCGGATTGCTCCCGGAACCTAGAACCTCCCGCACCCAATCTTCCGAGGTTTGGTAGCACATGCTGCTCCAGCTTTCCTTCTGCTTGGCCGATCCCGTGATGACGATGTAGCCGCCGCCCTGCAGCTCGTTCAGCGCTTTGTCGTATTCCTTCTTGTCTTCCTTAGCGCCCAAACCCGCTTCCTTGCGCAAATGGCGGGAATCCACATTGCCGCTGTCGCTTATAATCCCGTAGATGCGATGGGCCGCGCGCGACAGGCCGCCTGCCTCGTATTTTTCCTCGACCGTCCGGTTGCCCGTCAGAATCGCCCGAACCGCGGGAAACAGTTCCTTGTCGATAAACGCCGCCTTCGCGCCGAAAAACTTGCCGTATGCGGCAGCGCCTTCCTGCGCGATACGAATGCGCCATAGCCAAGGATCCGTATCCTGCTCCGTATGCCAGGCGTCCTCGGCCGTCACGACGGTCAACGCCGGATGCTCCGGAGCCAGCTCCGCAAAGGGGAATATTTTGTACTTCTCCACCAGTTGCACAAACTCACCATACGTCGTAATCTTCATGGCGGCCTCCTATGCAAACAGACTGATCAGATTGCCGTCCGGGTCCTGCACGATGGCGTAACGCTGACCCCATACCGCATCCCATGGCTCGCGATGGCCTGAGAACCCGCTCTCCACGATTCGCCGGTACGTCTCGTCCACGGCTTGTCCGTTCTCGCACAGAAAGGCAAGCTCGATGCGATGGCCCGCGGGCTCCACCCATCCGCCGTAGATGTCCGCGATCATCTCTTGTTTGTCGAACGCCAGACGGACGCCGCCTTGCGCCTCAACCTCGACATGCATGTCCCCGTCCGCTCCTTCAGGAACGGCAAGCCCAAGCAAGCGGTAGAAGTTCAGCGCCTTCCCCATGTCTTTCGTCACAATGCCCACCATATCCAGTCGAATGCTCATTTAACGAATCTCCTCCCGTAGGGGCCCTGTTCGCGATTAGCGGCTAGGCACGCCCGTTCATTCTAGTTTTATCTCTATCATATCCCGATCTCCGGTAGGTTAATAGGAAAAAACGGACTTTTTTAGAAATTTACAAAGGATGAAACGCGATTAACGCTTGTTTAGGCGTCATGCCGTAATAACGTTTGAACGTAGCTATGAAATGGGATTGATCGTAAAAGCCGTACCGGGCGGCCAGCTCCGAGTGGCTCGCCCCCGTAGACTGCCCGGACGCTGCTAACTCGCCCAGCAGGGACTGGAACCGAATAATGCCCAGCATCGCCTTGGGCGCGATGCCCAGCTCCCGCTCGAAGGACCTTCTCAGATGCCGTTCGCTGAAGGAAAGCTTGTCCGCCAGGCCCGAGGGAGTCAGGATGCCCCCGGCATCATACATGTATTGCAGACCGTGATGAATCAGACCGGGGGACGGCACGTCCAGGCGGCCCAGCATATCTATAAGCCGCGATTCCGCCAATGCGATCATCCCGCCTACCCCGTCCGCCAACAGAAGCCGCTCTGCCATGTACGCTCCCTCGGTTCCCCAAATGTCCTCCAGACATACATGTCCGTCGCCAAACTCGGAGATTGGCGTGCGCAGAATGGTCCGCGCGGAATGCGAGAACATGCGGATGCCGAACGAGGACTGCTCGCCCTCAAGGTCAAGGACTTGGTAAGACGTCATCAAGCCGGCGACAAAAGCCGCTCCCCTGCAAGCGGTCGCCCGCCGATCCACGATAATGTCCACGCAGCCGTCGGGAATAATGCGGTGGGGCTGGCTTCCCGCTCTCCCGTCAAAGTCCACCGTCCAATAACAAGCCACATGCGCGGACAGATGACCGCTAGGCGCATATTCCCGGTAGCTGTAGCCGGGGAGCTGCCGCTCGCTTCGCAACGTCGGCGATTGAATCGGGCGAAACAGAGCCGGCATATCCCATAACCCTCCTTGCGCTTATCGTGATTTGGTTGGTTCTTCGTAGCTCCAATGAAGCAATTCCTCATCTTGGCGATTAAGTCGAAACCCTAGTTTCAACAATACTTTCTTAGATCCGGTATTGTCGGGCTCGCATTTCGCGGTTACGCTTTGGACTTCGTTATGGCTTAAAGCCCATTCGATTAATGTTCGGGCTGCTTCTAGGCAATAGCCTTTCCGCCGATGGCTTTCATTGGTCGCAAAACCGATTTCAACGATGCCGTTCGCATCGGGGTTTCCTAGAAAACCGATTCCGCCTACAATCTCCCGGCTATCTTTTTCGACCATAATCCAGGAGTCGAATCCTTTTGTTCCGTTATTTTGAATGAGCAAGTCCCGAAAATAAGGCAGCGCCTCAAAAAAATCGGGACCCGGCCATTCACCGTTCGTTTTATAGCCTAGCGCTTCGATTTCACGGTCATCCCGCCGGAATGCCGCCTCGATTAATGAAAGCTCGAGCGTTTCTAGCATAAGCCGATTCGTTTCGATGTGCATACGCCGAACACCTCCTTATGATCATAAGCCGCCAGTCTATTCCACTTCCTTCGGACTATCCCCGATCAGACCGAGCAAAAACATTTGGGAGAAAGCATATCCTTTGTACGTTTTCGATATGCATGACGGTAGGGTTAAATCATGGTCCAAATAAATCGCAAGAATTTGGTGCGTAAACTCCTTTTGATTCGTTAAGGAATATTCTTGCAGCTGCTTGACCAATTCCTTGTCGACGCGCTCTCTACCCCCAAGTGCTACTTGCAGTTGGTATCCCGCCTTATATAAATCGGCCGCGATCTCTTCATCCACTTTCTGATGCTCCGCTACATAGGCCGATATCCAGTCGCGTATAAGGGTCGAAGTATCTTTATTATGGTCCTTTGCAACCTGCTGAAAGCTCTCTTTCAACTCTTTGGAAATGCGTATTTGCAAATTTGCATCCATTGGGCATGCCCCCTTCAAGTTTATAAACATACTATATCTTTATGTAACTACGTTGTCAATACAACGTAGTTACACATGAGGAGGGATATTCGCTTTTGCCGACAACGAACCCAGCCCGTCCGATGAATCGGACGGGCTGGGCGGTTCCCCTGTTCGGGGACCCATGCTCATGGCGATGCTTATTTAGCTGCAGCGGCGGACGTTCTGACTTGCTCGCTTGCTTTCAATGCTTCCCCGATGCTGATTCTGCCCAATTTCCCGCCGGTTTTCTTATCTATGTTTGGTGGAGTAATGACCATGTCTCTCACCTCCTTTATCGAATATGGCGATCCTTCCGGACGGTGAAGCTACTCCGGCTTGTCCGCTCTCAAGTAACGTCGAAGCTCGGCAAATGGCGTCTCGTAGACAATTTCGCGGCCGTTGCCGTCCTCCCGTTCTCCGAGCGCCGTCGCGAACTTGGCATATAGCCGGTTCAAATAGGCATCGTTCGCAAGCACGTGGAATCGAACCAGACCGACATGGCCGTTCTCGCGGCCGATCCAACTCACCACATCGCCGAACCCGCGATAGAATGTCGTACCGCTGCGGAACGACTCAGACAAGATGGCCGAATCAAAAAACACCGTCGAGCCGTCATCCTCGAATTGGTATTGGATATAGGCAGCCAGCTCTCCCCGTTCGTCGTCGAACAACAGCAGCCGACTGTTATGCAGCGTTGTCATCAGATGGGCGATCGTATCAAGCATCGTCAGCTGTCGATCGAATTGGTAGCTCTTGGCTAAGTAATACCGCGCGAATCGCGCATAGTCGTAATCGCTCTCGCAGCTCTTGATGTAAAGCCGCTTCGTCATGCGGGCTTCTCCTCTCCAGGCGTATGCGACGGCCGGGCTTTCATTCCCCCC
>JAQSXN010000465.1 GCA_029256665.1 Paenibacillus sp. | reverse complement strand
TATACGGCGCGATGTCACCCAACAGACTATTTTCTCTTCTGCCCGCCGGCATGCTCATATAGGCGAACTGCTTGGCGCAGCTTAACACTCTCGCCGTGCCTTCCCAGTCGCTGATGACGGGACACATCGAGACAAATACCAGATCGAACTTGTTCAGCCACCCTCTCTCCGCCAAGTCGATTTCCTCAAAAGGTTCCGTTACCAACTCAATGCTGCCTGCCGGCAGATCGCGGGCATTCTCGAGCAGCAGCTCCGACAACGGAATATTGGGCTCTACGGCGGTCACTTTGGCGCCCCGTTCGGCAAAAGCGACCGAAAACCCGCCGGATGCCGCGCCTATATCGAGCACGGTCATGCCGTTTAAGTCCACGTTCTGCCCTTCGATCCAGCTAATAATCCGATTTGTCCTTTTTTTGCCGCCTTCGCTGAATACTTCCTTGTTGAATGCCTCGGCTTTGGTATCGAACGTGCGCGTCGGGTCCATTCCCGACGACTTCATCTTGTTAACGGCCGTATATTGATCATCCTTCCAAGCTTGCTCCCACTTCGCCGCATCAAAAAATTCGTTCATCGTTTTTGCCTCCGTTTTATGTTGGATTTTAAAGAGCTATTATATCTGTAATTGTGCCAATGAAAAAACGTCCTTTATAGAACGTTTTTCATCGATAGCGCCAAATCGTAAATCGTTTGTTCGCGCAGGCGACGCTCCATCTTGTCTTCCGCATCCAATACGACCTTCTGAATGACGCATTCGGGTCCATGGTCCAGACTGCATTCGAAGAGCGACGTCGTCCCTTCGATCGCGTGGATGATGTCAAGGAACGATACTTGCTCCCAGCCGCGCTTCAGCCTGTAGCCTCCGCTAGCGCCGGAAGCGGATTCGATCATGCCCGCTTTGACGAGCTTCGTCAATATTTTGGACAAGTACGTCGGCGAGACGTTTTGTTTGTCGGCCAGCTGCTGGACGCCAATCGGCTTCTCCGGCGAGGCGACGGCCAGGAACAACATGCTATGAAGCGCGTAATTCGTTGCTTTGGAATATTTCAAAAGCATCCTCCCTCCGAAAGAATTGCGGATATTGTGAATCTATAATAACTCTATTTCGGTCATCCGTCAAATCAAAGCGCTTAACCTCGCTTCGGATCTTAAGATCGAACAACTCCGTCAACACTTTTTGCCTTAATAATGGATGGGAATTCCAATATCGGATAATACCTGCTGCTCCCTATCCTTGTTATGTTGAAGTAGCGCGAACAGCACCTAGTCCGGATGAGATCAGTCCCTGACCTGGTGCTGTTTTGCGCACATTCGAACAATCGGGAGGTAATTTGATGAGAAAGAAGCTGATTTTCGCCGCGTTGATGTTGTTTCTATTAATGGATGCCGTAGCCGCGGTGGCGGCGCCGAAGCTAAACACGTTCGAGAGGCCTGCGGCGGGCGGCGCATACACGCTTAGCGAGTGGGGCTTCGACGGCTGGAGCGCGCCTTGGGAGCTCGGAATGAGCAATCGCACGATGATCGATTCCGCCTACTCCCATACGGGAGGCAAGTCGCTGCGCGTCTTTTACCCGCAGGGCCAGATCGGACCGGAAAATTCCGGCGCGCAAGCACCGTTTACGCTAACGCCTGGACAAGAATATTACTTATCTTACTGGGTACGGTTCAGCAGCGACTTTAGCTGGGGGACAACGGAATATGCCGGTAAGCTCGGTCTTGGTCTGGCGGGAGGGGCTGCATGCTCCGGCGGTCAAGCTTGCACCGGCTACAACGGATTCAGCTCGCGCATCATCTGGCGCAGCGGCGGCCAAGCCGCCATCTACTACTACCATATGGGCAACGGCGGCCAATACGGCGATTACGCCATCCTCAAGAACAGCAACGGCTCCGACGTCTATTATCAGAAGGGGCAATGGATCAACATCGTGCAACGCTTGAAAGTGAATACCGTTACCGGCGGCAACGCCAACCCCGACGGTCAAATCCAAATCTGGTACAACGGCGTATCCGCCGCCAACATATCGGGTCTACGCTTCGTTCGCAACGCGGATAAAGTGGATAAAGCGTATTTCTCCTCTTTCTTCGGCGGCGCTACGGCTTCCTTCGCTCCGGCCAATGATTCGTATGTCTGGTATGACGATATCAAAGTGTCCACGGCGAAGTCCGATATTTGCGAGTTGGACGCCGGAGGCTGCGTAAGCCGGTTCTACCAAGCCGAAAACTATTCCAACATGTCCGGCGTGATGACGGAACCTACGCCTGACGCGGGCGGCGGCCAGAATGTCGGCGGAATCGACGCGACCGACTGGATTGCCTTCAGCAATGTCTCCATTCCCGCTGTCGGCACTTATTTAGTGGAATATCGAGTCGCCTCTCCAAACAACGGCGGTAAAATATCGCTGGACATCAATGCCGGCGGCACCGTGCTTGGACACGCCGACGTCCCGAATACAGGCAGTTGGTCGACCTACCGAACGATTACGCAGACCGTCCAAATACCGGCGGGAACCCACCAATTCGGTATTTACGCTGTCGCGGGCGGCTTCGACATCAACTGGTGGAAACTGACGAAGCTGTATTGAGCTGTGGTTGTTGAAGCCATTCTGAAATCCTGAAATATGAAACAGCGACAGCCAAGGACAAAAAAACACTTCCTAGCTGTCGCTGTATGATTGAACTGGCGTAATCTGTAATATTCTACATCTAATTATTATTTTTCTTATTGAGGTTTACAATCCGATTACCCTCTAAAGGGACGAATTCGTTTCTGGAGTCATCAAGCCTTCCAATTCGTCTACAAGACCACCGACGAACGAAGCAACGTCGTGAACCGGTCGAGCATCAGAGAAGTCAATGCCGGCCATTTGTAGCAAATCAAGCGGCTTCATGGAGCCTCCCGCCTTCAGCGCGCGAAGCCAGCGCTTCACGGCGGCGCTCCCCTCCTCTCGAATATGCGCCATCATGGCCGTGGAAACGGTCAAACCAGCCCCGTACGTATACGGATATAAGCCCATGTAGTAATGAGGCTGCCGCATCCAAGTCAAACGGGCTCCTGCATCGATCTGCACCGCGTCTCCCCAAAAATCGGACAACACGCCGCCTTTCATCGCGGATAGCGACTCCGCCGTAAGCGGCAAGCCTTTCTCCGCCGCCGCATATACGCGTCTTTGCATTTCGGCTTCGAGCAAATGCGTCACGAAATTATGGTAATACGTGTGGTTCAACTGATTCATCAAGACTGAACGTTTCATTTCCCGGCTGTCGTTCTGATTGCGAAGATGTTCCGCGAGTAGATGCTCGTTCAGCGTAGAAGGAGCCTCGATAAAGAACAGCGAAGGAAGGTAATTCACGAAGCGCTGATGGCTTCCGGCCAGCATGAAGTGGGCGGCATGGCCGAGCTCGTGGGCCAGAAGAAACGCATTGCTCATATTGCCGGTCCAAGTCAGCAGGATTCGCGCGTGTTTGCCATAGGGGGCGTTGCAGAAAGCTCCGGTGGATTTGCCTTTGTTGTCGGCGTAATCGACCCATCGGCGGGATATCGCCCGCTGCATCAGCTCCGAATATTCCGACCCCATCACGCGCGTGGCTTCTACGATGATTTGTCCAGCATCTTTAAAGGAAATCGAAGACATGAAGGAAGTGTCGTCAAACGGGACCTTCAGATCGCAAAACGAAAGCTGCTCCAATCCAAGTTTTTTCTGCTTTAGACGGACGAAACGGCGCATATGCGGCGCTAATTCGCTGAAGAGCGTTCCGATGATACGGTTGTATAACTCCGCGTTGACTTGCTGGGAATGAAGCAGCATATGCGTCGCGGATTCATACCCTCTCAGCTTGGCGATAACCGTTTGACGCTTGACTTCCCCGGCGTAGGCGGAAGCGATGCCATGCTTGTAGGCTTCAAGCGTTGACGTAAAAGCTCGATAGGCTTCCCGCCTCAGGACCGGATCGCGGTTCATTTCGTAATCGTTCTCGAATAACGCGAATGAAACGGGGCGAACGGCGCCTTCGCCGTCGCGCACGGAGGAGAAGGCCATATCGGAAAGCTTGCTTCGCTGATAAAAC
>JAQSXN010000464.1 GCA_029256665.1 Paenibacillus sp. | reverse complement strand
CGCGGGGTGATGCAGCGTGATAGCGGACGGTATAAGGCTCGCTCCGTGGAATACTCGCAGCAAGGCAGCCGCTCCGAGCTGCGAATGGACATCGCCGAAGCGTATCCGGAAGAGGCCGGCATCGCAACCTGGGAGCGCTCGGTTAGGCTGGATCGGGACGGCGTCCCCTCTGTGACGGTGGGCGACGTATTCACCATGAAGGACGGCGTTCCGGCGGAAATGTTCCATTCGTTGGTCACGCCTTGCGAGCCTATAATCAAGGACGAGGGCAGCGGCGAGATTCTGCTGACTTATACGCCTGGCAAGCAGGCGGTCATCCGCTACGAGGCCGAGCATCTTCGCGCGCGAATCGAGAAAATCGATGATATGGATAGCCGACTGAGAAGAAATTGGGGCGACCGAATGTATCGCATCGTGCTGGAGGAACGGCAGCCGGTTGCCGCCGGCGAGAGATCGATATTCGTTACGCTAGAGTGCGGTTAGCGCCGATACCTGGCTGACAGCCACAACAATGAGGCAAAAGGAGAGCGATAAAGGATGGGCGCACTGAACGAGATTTGTAAGATCAAGGATGGCATTCGTACCAAACGGGTATCGAGCTACGACCGCGCGGGAGGCAATCAGGATTGCGTGACCATTCAGTCCGGCGAGACGGCCGTGCTGGCGGACATTCCCGGTGCGGGCATCATCAAGCATATTTGGTTTACGGTCAACACGCTTGACGTGATGATCCGCCGCAATGCCGTGCTGCGCATGTATTGGGACGGAGAAACCGAGCCGAGCGTAGAGGCGCCTCTCGGGGACTTCTTCGGCCAAGGCTGGGGCGAAGAGTACAACTTCATCTCGTTGCCGCTTGCTGCGGCGCCTGCCAAGGGCAAAGCGCTGAACTGCTATTTCCCGATGCCTTACGGCAGCGGTGCGCGGATTACGCTGCAGAACGAGTCGGACGAACCGATCCGGTCGTTCTATTACTACATCGATTATGAGGAGCACCGCGAGGTGCCGGATTCGATGGGCCGATTCCACGCTTGGTGGAATCGCGAGCTGACCGAGGTGCATCCGGAGGCCGGGGAGAACGAATGGAGCGTCCTAGGGCCGCAAGGCAATAATCGGAGCGACGCGAACAACTACTTGTTCGCCGATATCGAAGGCAAAGGCCATTTCGTCGGAGTCAACTATTTCGTGGACAGTCCGGGCCCGATGTGGTACGGCGAAGGCGACGACATGTGGCTCGTGGACGGCGAAGACTGGCCGGGC
The DNA here is from genome assembly GCA_029256665.1 of Paenibacillus sp. Taxonomy (GTDB): domain Bacteria; phylum Bacillota; class Bacilli; order Paenibacillales; family Paenibacillaceae; genus Pristimantibacillus. Next base: position 2,819 of record JAQSXN010000464.1, on the reverse strand, counting down.
TCGTTGCACGGCACGGGGACGGAAGATTTCTTCAACAGCTCCTGGTGCCCGAACGAAGTGTATTTGCATCCGTATTTCGGATACGCCCGCGTGCCGGATAAGCTCGGTTGGATGGGCCGGACGCACTGCTATCGGTTCATGCTCGAGGAGCCCGTCTACTTCGACAAGTCGCTGCGCGCGAGCATCGAGCACGGACACGACAACAACCTGACGCTTGATTTGAGTACCGTCTCGTACTGGTACCAGATGGAGCCGCATAAACCTTTCCCTGCGTTCCCGGCAAAGGAGAAGCGCCAGAACATGCCGGCAATTTCGGTGCGGGACGTCCATCAATGGCGCCACGAATGGCGGCAGGCGCACGGCTCCGGCACGCGGCTGTGGGGCCATGAAACGAAGAAGCAGCAGAACGATGAGGGCAATTAGGATGGGACCTGCGATCGGAGGAGGCATAATTTCTTATGGGAAAGTTCTATTATCCGAAATCTAAAAGTAGAGAAGACAGACATCTAGTCAGTGTGAAGGAATATACGCAATTTCATAGAGACGGCTATCTTATTGTTCGAGGGTTGCTTAAGCAGGACGAAGTTGCTGAATTGTATGAATTAGCCGAGCAGACTAGGCTGCAAGGGAAAGATAAAGTCAAGAAGGAGCAACATTGGGAGACCGATCCATTGAAAGAAGAATTCGCCGCGGCTACAAGAGTTCATATGCTGTCCAGATTGAACGAAACTGCAGAACGCGCCATGCTCAATCCTCGCATTCTAGATGTGACTGAAGCCATTATCGGTCCAGATGTATATGCTTTGCAATCGATGATGTTCCTTAATCCACCCGGAAAAGGCGGGCAAGGTTGGCATCAAGATTCCTGTTATATAAAGACACATCCCGACACTTTAATTGGGGTATGGATTGCGCTGGAAGAGGTGGATGAAGAGAATGGCTGCTTGTGGGTAGTGCCAGGATCGAATCATGAACCTGTTTATCCTCCGGACGGCTTTGGCGGCGGGAATGTTCATGCGCTGGATGCGTTCGAAGATCTTCATGCGGTTCAGAATGTAAGCCATATTGATGATGAGGTGAATACGTTGTCGAAGGTGGTGGCGCGGTATCCGCCAGCGATTCCTGTGAAGTTGAGCGCAGGTGACGTGCTGTTTTTCGATTCACATCTATTTCATCGTTCCTATCCGAATCGAACGACTGATCGATTCCGCAGGTCGTATGTGTGCCATTATTGCAATGCGAGATCATGGGTGCCTTGGGATCATGATGGATACGAAGGGGATTCAGGAAATTATCGACAAATTTTAGCCAGAGGAACGACGAATCATCCTTATGCTGAGCCGTTATTCGGAACGGAAGTATACCTAACGGATGAGGGAGAACAATCAGATAGTGTTACTATGATGGGTATGGATAATGGAATGATGATGCCTATGGGAATGAAGAAGGACTAGAAGAGAAGGAGCAAATTCTGTGAAATTAAATGTATTTAAGGCATTATGAGAGCCTGTTCAGGAGATGCTGGAAGCCGAAATGGACACGCACTTAGGCTATGAGAAGCATGAATTGAAGAGTAAAAGCACGCCTAACAGTCGCAATGGCAAAAGTGGTAAAACCATTACTAGCGAGTATGGTGAGCAAGAGATTTCTCTTAAGCCCCGAAATTGGATTCGAGTCTAGCCCACTTAACAGTGTAAGCTAGAAGCAGAACCAGTGGAGGGGATTTTTTTATGTAACGTAGAAGGTTCACGTTAGAGTTCAAGCAACAGGTTGTACAAGAGGCGAAGGAAGTCGGAAACGCCTCACAGGTCGCACGTAGACATAACATTAACCCAAAAGTGCTTTATCGCTGGATGGAGCAAGCGGAGCATAGCGATTAGCAACAAACTCCGGAAGGTGACGAAAGGCAAGAGCATCTTTCCGTCCGATGAGGCATTGCTTAAGATGCTTTATCTGGCAACTATGGATGTTGTTCGCAAGTGGACCGGCCGTGTTCAAAACCGGGGCCAAGTGTTGCTCCAGCTCTCCGTATTCTTTCCGGATCGAGTCGGTCAGCACCTACGTTAAAAGGTCAACTCCCCCTCGGGGGAGTTGACCTTTTTTTTTCAAAGTATCCAGTCCAAGGGCGCCATTGTACTATTGACCTGGCTTTTTATTATTTATACGCAATGATTAGACAGAAAAAGAAGCTGCACGCGACGTACTTCTCGAATGAACCCATCGAGCAGGCATTATTTGAAAAATAAAAAATGGGTAGGCAGCTTGCGCAGCGATCCGTCCGACGGCTTGTTAATGAGCTTGCCGTTAAAGACAAGCGAGGAGGAGCCTCCTCCGTCGAGATTGTAGGCATCGATCGCGCCGTAGCTTTTAAGTAGATTCTGCAGCTCTCCGAGCGTCGCGCCGGAGCTTCCGGCTTCGTTGTAGCCGTCCGTGACGAGGATCAGCAATTGATCGTCCTTGTAGTTCGCGATGACGGTGCGCGGCGCGCGTTTCGGGCTGATCTGCCACTTCAGCGGAATTTGCTGGGCCGCGCCTCCTTTGAGAAGAACGGGAACAAACGAGGCGCCATACTTCGGCTTCTTTGCATCCAACTGATCCTTGCTCGCGAACTTGCCGCCGATCAATTCGTTTTTGTCGTTCATGCCGACAAAAAACAAATCCGAATACGTGGCTTCGAAGCCGATGACGTATTTGCCGTCCACGATCGTGTTGCTAAGCGGATAACGTTTGCCCCCGCCGTCGGCAAAGCCGCCCGCGTTGACGCCGACGGCCGCTCCGTGATTCTTGACGGCCTGCAACGTCGTCTGGGACTGTCCGAG
>JAQSXN010000463.1 GCA_029256665.1 Paenibacillus sp. | reverse complement strand
GTCCTGGTAAGGCTGCAGATAAGCCTCGCCCGAGGTTACTTCCTGATCGAAGTACAGGCATCTCATCAGCGTCGACTTGCCGCTGCCGCTCTCTCCCACGATGCCGAGAATTTCGCCGCGGTACAGGTCGAATGAAACATTTTGACACGAATAGACAGTGCCGCAGGCACGGCAATAGTTTTTCTCGAGCTTGCGCCGCTCCGCGCCCCGGCATCTATCGCAGCCCGGGCCGAATTGCTTGTTTAATTGGTTCACGCTTAAGATCGGGGATGTCCCATCACCCATCGTTTAGTTCACCTCTTTAGGAAGACTGCCGATTCATTCGGGTCAGGCAGTAGCTCGTATCGTTGCACTGGTAGTACGTTTCCTCCGTGTTCTCATCGTACAGCTCGTCCATGAACGTATCCTCCGCTCCGCACAGCTTGCAGCACTTGCCGGGAAAAGACTCCGGCTCGAAGGGAACATCGTCGAATGCCAGAGAGACGACCTTCGTGTACGGAGGGACGGCATATATCTTCTTCTCCCGGCCCGCGCCGAGCAGAATGAGCGCTTCCGAGCTATTCATCTTCGGATTGTCGAACTTCGGGATCGGGCTCGGCGCCATCACATACCGGTCGTGCACCATCACCGGATGGTCGGCGCCGGTGGCGACGCCGCGGTATTTCATGATCATCTCGAACAGCATCAGCCAGGCACCGCTGTAATCCTTTTCCCCATGCAGCCGCTTCGTCTCCAGCTCGCTCGGCTCGTACATCCGCAGCGGCTCCGGCATCGGAACCTGCAGGACCAGAATTTGCCCCGTCTGCAGCGGAACTTCCGGTATGCGGTGGCGGGACTGGATCAACGTCGCCCGAGCCGTATCGTCTACGGACGTTACGCCTGTCGTTTTGTGGATCAGCTTCTTGATGCTGACCGCATTCACCGATTCGTCCGAGCCCTGATCGATGACCTTGAGCACATCGCTCCTGCCGATCAGCGACAGCGTAAGCTGCAGCCCGCCGGTTCCCCAGCCCCGTCCGATCGGAAGCTCTCTGGATGCGAACGGGACCTGATAACCCGGAATGGCGATCGCTTTCAGCGTAGCCCGGCGAATCTCCCTCTTGGACCCTTCATCCAAAAATGCGAAGTTATATTGGGTTTGCATAAGCGTTTATTCTCCTTCGGCTTCCCCGGTTTGGCCTTTCCTTGTTTTGCGCACGTCGCTCAGCTTCGCTTGGAACGTGACATAGTGCGGCATCTTCAAGTGGGAGATGAACCCTGTAGATTCCACCGAATCGATATGAAACAGCACGAATTCCTCGTTCTGCGTCGGAATGCTTTTGTCGCCGCGTTCCAGACTTTTATCCAGGATGCTCATGGCGATCGCCTTCGTCTCGTTTTGCCCGTAGCAGAGCCCGTAGCCGAATTCCAGATTCAGCTCTTTCCTGCCGCCCTCTTTCTCGACGGTTGCAGGTACGAGCATCTCGACCTCCGTCGCTTTGATCTCCCCGATATAATAAGCCTCGTCCTCGTCGTCGTTGTCCGCCGTCCGGAGCGGGCTGTCCACATAAACCGGAAACTGTCCGACACGCAGCTCCCCTACCGTCGGATGAACCATGCCGTAGCCGCGGATGACCGCATAGGCCAGCGAAGTGACCGCGCCGGTCTGTCCTCGCGTCAACACCTGCAGCTTCTCGCTTCGGCTGGCCGGGAACGTCAGGCTCGTACGCGTCACATCGTCCGGCTCGGCCGGATCGACAGGGCAATCGGCGATCAGCCCTTCTTTTCTAAGATAATCCAGCACCTTCGGGAGCCGGTCTATTGGAGCTTCGGCCGGATCGGCTTCATCCGCGCGTCTGAAATTTTCCAGCCAGTCTTGTATCGTCCGCTCCGTTTCTTCGGCCATCTCAAAATCCAGCAGTCGGTGCGAATAATCCGTCGTGGCCCCAAGAATTTGTCCGCCCGGAATATCTTTGAACGAAGCGGAGATCCTTCTCTCCACCCGCATCTCCTCGGAGCGGACGGTTCTCGAGTAGTGCTTTCTCGGCAGCGTCGAACGGTAGGCCCGCAACAAGAAGACCGCTTCCTCCGGACTTCCTTCCGCCTGCTTGATGGCGAGAGCCGCAAGCTCTTCGCTGTACAGGCTGCTCTCCGACATCACCTGATCGACGAGCCCCCTCATCCCTGCTTCGACCGCTTCCACCTCAAGCACTTTGCCCCGCTTCACTCTCTCGTACTGAATCCGATTGAGCGATTCCTCGATGGCACGCGTTCCGCCTTTCACCGCTACGTAACCCATAATCTAGCTCCCCTCTCTTGCAATCTGGGTCGTTCTCGGCAAGGCGAGCAGACGATGGTCCGCGTCGACGAATATCAGATCGAGCCCCAAGGGAAACTCCGCATTGCGCCCGGCCCGCGACTCGATCCAGTCGTCGCCCGTATGCGGCTCGGCATGGGCAAAGTCCCGGATGCCAGGGCCGGTCAACTGCAGCTTCTCCCCCCCGCTCAGGCCAGCCGTCTCGATAATGAGGGTGGCGGAAAAGTGGGGATCACCCAGCTCCCCGATCTTGGCCGCTTCGATCGCGCGGAGCAGGTCGCCCGGGGCCGCGTCCAGCAGTACAAAAATATAATCCGCTTCGCTTGCCTCCGCTTCTCTGGCATAGGTCAGCTGCCCCAACGTATGAGCGGCTTCCGCTTCCCGTCCGGAGAACACCTTGAAGGTGACCTCCGTATCGAGCACCATCTTCGCCAGTACCAACGTCGAAGGCAGGAAGCTTTCGTCCCGCTCCAGCTTGCCGGCTTCTTCCGACAGCACGGATACGGTACCGGGCCTTGACATCGAGTCGATTACTTTTCGGTAAGCCGTCTGTATATCGTGAACCTGATCCAGCTTCATACGGTCCGCTCCTCTCAATCCGTGTCCATCGTCTCAAAATCGACCTTCGTCCGAAGCACGCCGGCATGGAAAGCCGCCCGCTCCGCTGCGATCCGGTCGCCTTCTGCCCGAAGCGCCGCCGACCAGGACGCCGTTTCATGCAATCCGGCCGCGTATGCCGCATCGATCACGGCAAGGTCGTAAGCTCTCCCGGGCTCGTCGCCTTTTACGATGCCTACGCCCATAGCCCCTTCCACCCGTACCTTGCATTCGGTCACGAGCACTTCGCCCAAGTAAAACAAGCTCTTCTGCGCCGTCTCTCTGACCTTGACCATCACCAGACCGTGGTTAGGCTCCTCGATCAATGCGACGCCGTACCGGCTCTTAATCTCCCCGGCCATAGCCGCCGCGAGCTCCGGCGATCCGTTGACGAGAATTTCCGTTCGCTGCTTTCGTTTCATAATCGGAACCTCCTGACCGACAAGAAATTATTCATGCGGTATTGCCCAAAGCCCACTGTATCTTGTTGCCATCCCGGCATCCGATAAGATTGTGTAAATGTCGCCCCGGGCTTATATCACGTAAGTGAACTTATCGCCGCGATACATAATTTTGCAATATTCCAGAGGCTGGCCGGAATCGCCGTCGGTGCACTCGGATTCGAGTACAAGCAGAGGAATCAAGCTGGAGCAAGCCAGCAGCTCCCTTTTGTATTTGGACGGATACGTAAGTCTAAGCGTCGTTTGTCTGGAGTCATAATGGTGGTAACCAAAACTTTTGTAATATTCGAACGTCGAGGTGACGCCTCTTCCCGTGTCGGCGATATCCGGAAACATCGTTTCCTTCACATACGAAAGATGCAACGCGATAGGCTGGCCGTTAATGATCCGCAGACGTCCGATTTTAAACACCCGATCCGACTCGCCCGCTCCAAGAGATTGATAAATTTTGTTATTGAACTCGATCGGCTCGCAGCAGATGTTGCGGGACTCGTACTCGTAGCCCAGCTCGATCATCTTCTCGCTGAAGCTTTTGTTCGCAGTCAGCACGATGGGAATGCGCAAGTTCCGGTCTTGCACGAAGCTGCCCTTCCCCTGCCTGGAGTAAATATAGCCGAGTTCCTGCAGGCGTTCGTACGTCTTGCGTGCGGTGATTCTCGGGACCTTGAAGCGGTCGGCCAGCTCGTTCTCGGACGGCAGCTTATCGTCGGGCTCATACTTGCCGGAT
>JAQSXN010000462.1 GCA_029256665.1 Paenibacillus sp. | reverse complement strand
GAGCGTATCCACCCAGCCGACCTCGGAGAACCCGATGTACTGCGGAATCATGACGACGGAATACGGAATCATCATGGTGCCGAGCAGGGCGAGGAACAGCCCCTCCTTGAACGGGAAGTCGAACTTCGAGAAGGCGTAGGCCGCCATCGTCGAGACGAAGATGCCGATCGTCAGCACGGTCACGACGATGATCGTACTATTAAGAAAGCCGAATAAGAGCGGGGCCTTCGACCATACGTCTTGGTAATTGGACCATGTAGCAGGGTCCGGAATCCATTTTGGCGGAATATCGAATACGTTTTTTTGCGACTTGAGAGAGGTGGACACGGTCCAGGCCAGAGGTCCGAGCATGATAACGGAACCGGCCAGGAGCGCGATATAAATGATCAAGTTCGTTAGACGGCGTTGCAGCACCATGTTGCGGTCCCTCCTAATCCTGATAGACCCAACGCTTGGAGAAGCGGAATTGGATCAGCGTAACGACGAAGATGATAATGCCGAGCACCCAAGCCACGGAGCTCGCGTACCCCATGTTGAAGTAACGGAAGGCCTCCTGGAAAATATAGAACACGATCGTGGCCCCGCTGTACTCCGGACCGCCGTCGACGGCCATGATGTACATCTGGCTGAACGACTGGAACGTGCCGATGACGCCCATGACGACCACGAAGAAGTGAATAGGCGAGAGCAGCGGAAGCGTAATATGCTTGAATTGGTGCCAGCGGGTCGCCCCGTCCACCTCGGCCGCCTCGTAATAGGTGGAGGAGATCGCCTGCAGGCCGGCCAAATAAAGAACCATCGTGCCGCCTACGCCGCTCCACAAGCCCATTAAGATAAACGAAGGCTTCACCCAGTTGGGATCGCCCAGCCAGTTCGGTCCTTGCACACCAAATATTTTCCAAATAAATTCGTTAATAATGCCGTAGTCGTAATTCAGCATCCATTGCCACAGCAGAGACAGCGCCATGATGGGCGATATGACCGGAATGTAATAGATGGTGCGGAAGACCGAGACGCCCTTGAGCGAGCGGTTCATCATGACGGCGAGCAGCAAGGCGAAGACCATGCCGAGCGGGATGCCGACGAGCAGCACGAGCGTATTGAAGAGCGATTTGTAGAACTTCTCGTCATCCAGCATTTTCGAGAAATTGTCCAGCCCGATGAATTCGGCGGGAGTCAGCATATCCCAAGACATGAAGCTCAGGCCGAACGAGGTCAAGAGCGGAGCGAGTCCGAAGATCAGAAACCCGAGCACGGGCGGCGTTACGAACAAGAGCGACCACATCATATCCTTGCGGCGATGCCCCGATAGTCGATTCCACTTCAAATGTTATTCCTCCCTGGCAGCAAGCGAGAGGGCGAAGGCGCTGCCGTGCCGACACGTCGCCTTCACCCTCTACCACCGCGTAAACTTGCGCTAAGCTAAGCTATTATTTGTTGCCTTCGTCGAACAGCTTCTGCAGCTTCGGCTGCTCTTCCTTGAGGAACTGCGCGGCCGATACCTTGCCCGTCCACACTTGGCTGGCATCCTGCCAGAACGTATCGAGCCACTTCACGTCCTTGGAGCCGGTCTCGATGGTCGGAATGCCGTAATCTTCGATAATGTCGAGGAAAACTTGGCGCGTTTGCGGCGCTTTGTCCATCGCCAGGAATTCGCCCTTCGCCATGTCGATCAGGTTGGGTACCGCCTGGCCGAGCGTATAGTTCTCGCGTTGGGATTCCTCGTCGAGGCTGAGGTAAGCCGCGAGCTCGAAGGACGCTTCAGGGAATTTCGTATTCTTGGATACGACGAAGCCGAGCGATCCCAGCCAAGTTGCCGTCTTGCCCGTGTTCGGGCTTGCCGGCCAAGCCGCGATGTCCCACTCGAACGGCAGATCCCAGAAGCCCGGCTGATCCCAAGGTCCCATCGGGAACATGCCGATCTTGCCGGCCACGAAGCGGGCGTAGCCGTTCTGCGCTTTCTCGTCGTCCGGCGACGGGCTCACCTTGTGCACGAGACTCAGATCCGCCACGAATTGCATCGCTTCCGCGAACTGCGGCGTGTCGATCGTAATCGTGCCCGTGCTATAGTCGACCCAATCGCCGCCGTTGGCCCATACGGCCGACTCCAGCGAGAAGCCGGCGACGCCGAACGTATCGATTTTGCCGCGTTCGTTGGCGACGGTCAGCTTCTTGGCCGCTTCCAGCATATCGTCCCATGTGTATTCGCCTGCAACGGCGCTTGGATGGGGCAGTCCCGCTTGATCGAACAGCGTTTTGTTGTAGGCGAACGCCCATGGACCTACGTCCTTAGGGAAGCCGTACAGATCGCCGCTTCCCACGAGATTGCCGTCGAAGCGGTAACGGTCGAGCGCTTCCTTCCAGACGTTGCCGGGATCGACGACGCTCGAGGCGCCGAGCAGAGGCTCCAGATTGAGCAGGACGTCGCTGCTGACGAGCTTGTTGAACTTGGCGCCGCCGGCGTAGAAGACGTCCGGCGTTTTCTTGGCCGCGATCAAGGTTTCCAGCTTTTGATAATATTCGCCCGGAGGAACGACCGTGTATTTTACTTTCCTGTCGGGATACTTCTTCATATAGGAGTCGATCAGCTTCTGGAAGACGGCTTTCTCGCTGTCGCCGCCCCAGCCCATGAACTCGATGTCGGAGCCCGCGGTCGGATCCTCTTGCGTCTTCCCGTCGTTGCCCGTCCCCGTGTTGCTGCCGGCCGCGGCGTTGTTGCCCTTGTTCGCAGGCTCGGCGTTGCCGTTGCCATTGCCGTTCGAGCTGCAGCCGCTCAGCACGAGCGTCGCGCTAAGCGCGAGCGCCAGCGACATCTTTCCCCAATTGCTTTTGTTTCTCCACATTGCGGAATTCCCCCTCAATTCATAATGAATGCCAGCATCTTGAAACAAACCTTTTGCACAAGTCGGCCTTCGGCTAGGGAAGCATGCGCTTACTTTTCGCCTGTATTCATAAAATACCGAAAACCTGTTTCGTTACAATTAATTTGTTTGTAAACAGAATATATATGCTAGACGAACATTTGTCAACGCTTTCTTACAATGATTTTGTAAGTTAAGGCGAAAAAAATTCAGATTCCCTCTTGTATTACAGGAAATCTGAAATGAAGTGGGGATATGGAAGTGAGAGGCTATTAGAGAGGCGTGTCATTCGAATTGCTGTCTCATGATGATGCCTTGCGGATAATCGCCGAAGCTCTTGCCGAACAAATTGATGCCTCCCTGGTGGGTGGCGTCCGGTTTGATGCCGATTCGGAACGAGACATAAGGTTTCTCGTTCAACTTCAGGTCGGCCAAGGAGACGGAGGAGGTTCTTACGTTGTCGACGGCGCTTCTGTTTATGTCGATGGACCACGTCTTCAGCATGCCGTGCTGCGTGCTGCTGTCCGCCCACCAGGACGGATTAAGCTTGCCGCGGTGATCGCCGAAGTCGCCCGGGGAAATCCAGGAGCCGATCTCCTGGTCGTTGACCCACACCGTAATTTCGGAAGGCCAGTCGTTGTTGTAGTTAGGCGCCTCCGAGCATAGCTCCAACGTAAATTCCAGCGATTTCATGACGCTGCCGGCAGGGATTTTATTGGGGAAGCGATATTCGATCCAGCCCTTGCGGAACCAAATAATTTCGGCAGAGCGGCTGTCGGGATGATAGAAGCTCTCGGGCTCGTCCTCCAGAACGAGATTGCGCTCCGCGCTCGCCATGCCGCAGGTCGGCTGGATATCGAAGTTGATGAAATGGCCGATCGGCATTTCGATCTCGACCAGCTTATTGGGATTCTGATAGAAGGCGATCGGGTTCAGAATCATGCGCACGTCGTCGTAATTCCGGCTGCATACCTTCATCGATCCGCGGGAAGCGGGCAGCAGCTCGGTCAGGATAAGCTGGGCTTCCTCCAGCACGCGGACGTTGCTAGCCGCCGTAGAGACCGGGATTTGCAGCGCCTCCGCGATTTCGACCACGTTCAGCTTCGGTTTCTCCAGCAGGAGCTTAATAATTTCGATCCGCGTAAGCGTGCTTAGCGCATGCGCTACCTTGATCAGCCGTTCCGGATCGCTAATCGTCAATTCAAGCATGGGACACCCGCCT
>JAQSXN010000461.1 GCA_029256665.1 Paenibacillus sp. | reverse complement strand
ATTGACGAAGCAGATCCTTCCCTGCGAAAAAATCCGTAGCTTCCCGAACCGTCAGAGCAAGGACGTCGCTGATGGATTTTCCGTTCAGTTTATATTGCAGCACCTCTTCGCTGAACCGTTTGCCGGCGCATATATCGCATGTCGTCCTAACCGGCTCGAGAAAAGCCAAGTCCGTGTAGATCGTCCCAAGCCCCTGACAGCCCAAACAGGCTCCCTTGGAATTAAAGCTGAACAGGGAAGCGCTCACCTTATTGGCTGCCGCGAACAGCCGGCGAATCTCGTCCATGATTCCCGTGTAGGTGGCAGGATTGGAGCGAATGGACGTCCCCACGGCAGACTGGTCGATGACGATCGCTTCCGGATGCGACGGCAGGAACGCTCCGTTAATCAACGTGCTTTTGCCTGAGCCGGCTACTCCCGTTACCACGGTCAGCACGCCGACGGGTATATCGACGCTCACATTCTTGAGATTGTGCAGACTGGCGCCGTTTACGCTCATCCGCCCCTTCGGCGCCCTAATTGAATTTTTTATGGGGAGGCTTCGCTTTAAGTGCTTTCCTGTCAAGGTATCCGCGCGAAGCAAGCCCGCAAAGTCGCCTTCGTATACGATCTCTCCGCCGCGGGTTCCCGCATGGGGGCCGACGTCGATGATGTAATCGGCGATCTCCATGACTTCGCGGTCATGTTCGACGACAAGCACGGTATTCCCTTTGTCCCGGAGCCTGCAGAGCATGCCGTTCAGACGATGGACATCCCGCGGATGCAGTCCGACGCTCGGTTCGTCGAAGATGTAGATCATGTCGGTCAGACTGCTGCTTAGATGACGGACCATCTTGATGCGCTGCGACTCTCCGCCGGACAATGTCGCGGTCTGTCGGTCCAGACTTAAGTACTCCAGCCCGATGGAAACCAGATGGTTCAGCCGGATCAGAATTCCGCTAATCATCGGGCCGGCAACGGGTTCCCGGATGGCTTCGATCATGCGTATAAGCTCGCCAATCTCCATCGATGCGCACTCTGCAATGTTGTAGCCGCCAATTCGGCACCTCAAGGCCGCTTGGTTAAGCCGGGCCCCCCCGCAAAGGCGGCACTCGCTATAGGATAGAAAACGGTCGATCGTTTCGCGTTTGGCATCGGACATCTCGCTGCTGTCCCGCTTCAAATACAGGCGGGTGAGCTTGGTCAGAAGACCTTCATAATCCGATTCGATATCGCCTCCTTTGGTGCGGTATACGATCTTGCTCTCTTTGCCGTTTAGGAGGGTATCCCACTCTTCCGGCGTATACTCGGCAAGCTTCTTATCGTTGTCGAACAATCCGGAATAGGTATACGCATTCAAATACCAGCTTCCCGCTTTAAAGACGGGGAACAGGATCGCTCCTTCATTCAGCGACTTCGACCTGTCAAACAGCTTGTCCACGTCGAACCGAACGACTTGTCCGACTCCGGAGCAATCCGGGCACATGCCGGCGGGGTCGTTAAACGAGAACAAATGCGAGTTTCCGGCAACAGGTTCGCCGATTCTGGAGAACAGCAGCCGGAGCATCGCATAGATATCCGTGATCGTGCCGACCGTCGAACGGGAGTTGCCGCCGAGCCGTTTCTGATCGATCACTACCGCCGTAGACAGGTTCTCGATGAGATCGGCATCCGGCTGACTTACCCGCGGAAGCCGATTGCGGATGAAAGCGGAAAACGTCTCGTTAAGCTGTCGCTGGGCCTCGGCGCTGATGGTGTCGAAGACGAGGGAAGATTTGCCCGAGCCCGAGACGCCCGTGAAAATCGTGATTTTCCGCTTCGGGATGCGGACATTCACGTTTTTCAAGTTATTCTCGCGAGCTCCTTCAATTACGATATCATGGACGTTCATAGGCTCACCTCGGCTCTTTATAGTAATGTCTTGACTTGCCGCTTTAAGCATGAAACGAAAGAAACTGTCATTAGAATGCGATTGCTGTTAGCTTCCGTCTGACCGGTAAATGAGTTGTACAACGCCCGAGGAGAACGTTCTCGTATCCGCTAATTTTAAATTCAACCTCTGTTTTATTCCCTCGAACAGCGGCTTCCCTTCTCCCAAGACAACAGGGTGAACCGATAATTTGAATTCATCGACTAGTCCAAGATGGATAAAAGTCGTAATCAGACTTGCTCCGCCATACAACCATATGTCTTTGCCGGGCTTCTCCTTTAATTTAGTTATTTCTTCGAAAATATCGTCATTTATGAATATGGCTTGATCATCGCTACCCGTTCGCGTTCTGGAGAACACGTATTTCTTTTTGCTATGGACTAATTCCCAAAATTGTTTATCGGAATCCGCTTGTTCGTTTTCCGGATGGAATTGTCCCCATAAATCATAGCTTTTTCTTCCATACAAGATGGTATCGATTTGATGCAAAAATTGATTGAACTCCATCTCCGGGTCCATAATGCACCAATCGATTTCCCCATTCTTCCCTTCGATAAATCCGTCTAACGTTACCGCTAAATCTAAAATAATTTTACGTGTCATGATTGTTCCCCTTTCGTTGATCTATCAACTATTATAGTGTTTCAAATACGTCACCTTATGTCATATTAACAATTTTATTCTAGTCGATAAAACAGCAAACCGCCCCTGATTGCCGGATCGTTGGAAAGTTCAGGCCAATAACTCGTACAAACAACGTTATGGCGTTTCGCCCCGCGCATTCCGACAACGACTCCATTTTTGAGCCGCATTGCAAGTGCCGCCAAAAACAAAAAAAACCGGCAACGGCGCCGCCTTTGCAGGCTGAGCTTCGTTGCCGGGCTGGATGACTAAGGTGCTTGGTTTATCGTTGCAGCTTGCTTAATCAAGATTTTCTTCAATCTCCGGACGTTCAGTCTTCAGTTTTCGTTCCTAATATGAATCCACCTCAATATGGCCGTTATCGCCTCTGCCCTAGATACCGTCTCATTCGGCGCGAACCGATTGCCGGTACGGCCGGTCATGACGCCCAGCTCTTGAAGCAATCGCGTAGCCGGTAAAGCCCACTTTGGGATGCTGGCCTCGTCGGCATATGCGATGCCGCCTATGCTAGCCGCCGGATCGGCGCCGGTTGCTCTTGCGAGAATGACGGCAAGCTGCGCTCTAGTCAGCTCGTCCTTTGGCCTAAAGCTGCCGTCTTCGAAGCCCGTCATTAGGCCGAGCTCATCGGCCAAGGCGATTGCTTTGGCCGCCCAAGCCGCGATTTGATCGCGATCCGTAAAGGCCGGCGACGTGGCAGGCTCCTCTCCAGGACGTAGGGCGTTCATGATCATGACGATGATTTGCTCTCTTGACACGTTCTGATCGGGTTTGAACGATCCATCGCCAAATCCTTGCGCGATTCCCAATGAAACGGCTTCTTCGATTTCCTTCTTCGCCCAGTGTCGATCCACATCCATAAGCGGTGGCTGCGGTTTAGGGGAAGCCGTAGGAACCGAAGTTGCGGTTGGCGTTGGTGTCGGAGCCGCCGTAGGCGTTGGACTTGGCGATGTCGTTGGCGCAGTCGTTGGTATCGTCGTGCTGCTTGGCGAAGGCGTCGCAATCGGGCCCGTCGTCTCCGTTGGAGGCGTTGTCTCTTCTTCCGTCTCTTGCGTCACCTTGACCATGACATATTCATTGTTCGAAGCGAAGGATACTTCTTCTCCGTCATATACGACTCGCGCAGCGCCAGGCGCGTAGATGACGATCGTTGCATCCACCTTCTCCTCTTGTTCGTTCAACGCAACGTTAACCGTGTCGCCGCTGATCGAAGTCGTAATGGCCACTTGCTCCGAATCCAGCTCCGTTCCCTCCACGAAAGCATATTGCACCTCTCCCGCAGCCGGAATTTCGGAATGGTGGACGAACAGGTGCGTGCGGCCGTCCGCCATCGTTACTTCGATTTTGTCAGAGCCTAGCCTGCGGGTCGACACAATCTTGCTCGTCCCGCTGAACGGCTCCAGAATGGAGACGAACTGCGCATTCCGCGCGTTGACGCGGTTGACCACCGTAGGCGTGTAAGCGCCAGTATCGTTGCCCGGTCCGGGAGATTCGCCAACGATCATCGTAGTAGGCTGTTGCTCCGAGCTTGTTAAGCTGAACAACTTGAGGCC
>JAQSXN010000460.1 GCA_029256665.1 Paenibacillus sp. | reverse complement strand
CCGACGATTTTGTTGTAGGAAGCCTCGTCGGTCGTAACGTCGAACGTTTCGGAGAGCCCTTTGGCATAAACCTCCGCCGCGAACGCCTCCAGCAAGCCGGGCTCTTTCAAATAATACGTTGCCTCGATCCGTATGCCGTTCATCTCGGGCTTCAATTGCTGAATGACCGTCTCGTACGTGGTCAAAATCTCGTTGCGCCGGTTCGTGTAAGCATTCCTCGCCGCGCCGTCGGCGTAAGGCTCCGTTGCATCGTAGTAGGTTCCGACGACCGTTAATTCGTAGGAGGTTCCCTCGCGTTTTCCCTCCGGCATATTGCTCAACTCGCCGTACAGCGACAGCTTGTCCCCGACCGCGATGCCGCTCGTTTCCGCGAGCTCCGTGCTGATCATCGCTTCGTTCAGCTGCTCCGGCAGCTTTCCTTCCGCTAGCTCGCGGGTTCCTTCCTCGAACTCCGTCAGCTTGTTGCCCCACAAGCTCATCATGAACGACATGGGCGCGTTCGCGTTATTGCCCGCCATGCCCGGTCCGCCCATCATCATCATGCCGTTGCCTCTGCCGAGCTCTTCGTCGACGACGGTCATCGATTCGCTGTTCACGCCGGTCGACGCCATAAAGCGGCTGCTCTGCAGCTGATCCGACTCTCCGAAGGCGATATACTGCTCCGGCGGAATGGACGGCACCGTGATCATGACCCTCCCATCCTTGCTGCCCGCCATCGCTTCCGCGCGCACCTTCTCCATATTGGGCTGCAGCCGCACCTCCGCGCCGAATCGGCCCTTGTAGTCCTCGATAATGCCGCTTGCGGTGTTGCTGATCATCAGCGCGACCACCGAAGTGACGATAACGGCGAGAATGATCGCGCCGATCAAGGCGTTCCTGCCCCGGTTGCGCATGACGTTACGCAAGGCGTTCGTTACAATGTACATGAGTATCTTCTCCTTCGTATAAAAAATAGCCAACGGGGCTTCGTTCCCCATTGGCTATCAGCATACTCGTCCAATCTAACTCTTATCTAACTCCGCCCTCAGCACCATGCGGAACAGAACGCCTTGCTCCGTATTCTCGAGCGTATAAGGGATATCCATAAGCTCCAACGTTTTCTTCACGATCGTCAAGCCCAGCCCGCTTCGTCCCTGATCCCGGTTCCGGGCTTGATCCTCGCGGTAGAACGGCTCGAACAGCTTAGGCAGCAGCTCGCTCGGGATGGCGGCATCCCGATTCAACACGCTCAGATGCGTGACGCCTTTCATCCCCTCCGCGCGGACCTCGATCCTGCTCCCCTCCGGCGTATTCTGAATCGCGTTCAACATGACGTTGGAGAACGCTTTGGCGAACAGCTTGGCGTCCACGACGGCTTCCAGCCCTTCCGGAATATCGATCTCGACGGTTTGTCTCTTGGACTCGGCAATGGACAGCAGCGCGGACATGCCCGAGGCGATCAAAGATCGCAGCTTAAACCTCTCTCTCCGCAGAACGATCGATTGGTTATTAAGCGCCACGATGTCCAGAATCTCGGATACGAGCTTGTTCTGCTCTTGCATCATCCTAAGGGCTTCGCGCATGGCGGCCGGATATTCGGACGGCTCGATCACCTTCTCCAGCATGCCTTCCAGCAAAGCGCTCGTCGCGGCGATCGGCGTCTTGAGCTCGTGGGAAGCGGCAGAGAAGAAGTAGCGCTGATTCTCTTCCATCGCCTTCTCCCGCTCCACTTCCTTCTCGAGCTGGCGTATCGTCGATTGCAAAGCCGTGTACATTTTGTACACGTCCTCCTCCAGCTGTCCGATCTCGTCCCTTCGTCTGCCCATGCGCGGCGCTACGAACTCCAGCATCGACATTCGTCTGGCATCTCCCGCCAGTCTTCGAATCGGCTTGGAGATGCCGTGGGCGAACAAAGCGGCCGCCCCGATGCTGGCGAGCAGCAAAAGAAGGAGCGCGATATACGTCTGCTCGATGAACGCCCGGTAGATGTTCGCTCCGGATATCGTGCCGCTCACCAATAACTTCACGTCGCCGGAAAGCAGGCTGACGAATTGAACCTTCTCCGACACCTTGGGAGACGACAATTGGAATTTCCCGGATTGCAGCGGCTCTCCCCCTAGGACAAGCCGATTGATATTCGGCAGCTCCGCCCCTTCCGGAGGCATCGCGAAACCATCCGTCCGATACAGTACCTTGCCCTCTACGGACAAGACCGAGAATTCGAACGAAGCGTTTTTGTTATGGAATTGGCGGGCGATTTCAATGATGTCTTCCTCGCTCTTCCCCTTCGCCTGCTGGATCAGCGACTGGAACACCTCGGCAATCCCCTCGCGCTGCGTAGAGCCGACGGCCGATTTGATCTGATCCGCGAAAAACGCGACCAACACGGATACGACCAACGCCAGAATCAGCAGCGTGTAGAAAAACACCTTGCCGAATATGCCCGACAGCCTACCTTTCACCGCCCATGACCTCCAATCGGTAGCCTACGCCTTTTACGGTCTTGATTAGATGATCCGGCAGCTTGTCCCGCAATCTCTTGATGCTTGCGTGTATGATGCCTTCGTTGCCGTCGAAATCATAGCCCCAGATTCGGGTGAGCAGCATCTCGTGCGGAATGATTTTGTCCTTGTTCATAACGAACAGCAACAGAATGTCGAACTCCTTAGGCGTAAGCGAAATCGTTGTCCCGTCGTAGGAGGCGCCGTAGCTCTCGGGATAAAGCGTCAGCCCCCCGCAGCGGATCTCCTTCTTCAGAACGCCGCTCCGCCTGAGCAGCGTCTCCACCCGTTTCATGAGAATCGGCAAGGAAAACGGCTTGACCACGTAATCGTCGACCTCGTTCGAGAAAGCCAACAATTGATTGTCCTCGTCCCCCAGCGCCGTCATCATCAGCACCGGCGTATCCTGCGTCCTGCGCAGCGCCTTGAGCAGCTCTTGTCCGTTCATTCCCGGCAGCATAACATCCAAAAGAATCAAGTGGTAACTCTTATTGTACAGTTGCTCAAGCCCGGCCGATCCGTCCGAGCAAGTGTCGACCGAATAACCTTCCCTGACGAGAAACTTGCCAACCATGTCGCGAATATGAGGATCGTCTTCGATGACCAATATGCGTATATCCATTGCGTCGCCGCCTTTCCGCCCCATAATAGCACAGTCGTCTAACTCCAATCTAACGACAGGCGTTTAGTCCGGCCGAGGGTCGCTTAACCGAACGTACCCGTTGGTATAAAGCTTGCCGTTCCGCTTGAACTTGCCGGGATAAGTCTCTACCGTATAAACGCCTTCCACGGGTCCGAGCTTCACGTCCAGCACTTGTTTGATAGGCCTGTTGTCGTAAAAAGAAGCCGTCAGCTCCGTATGCGGCGGGAGCGCGATGGCCGAAGGGACGAACGTCCGCCACGAAGCCGTCGGAAACACGTTGCGGATCCGGAGCTTGCCTCGGGCGCCGTAATCGGAAATATGAAGAATAACCGCGCTGCCGGCGCCCAGCATGGACATCTTCATCGCCACGGCCTCCATGGACGCGTCGAAATACGCGCTTAATTCGCTCAGCGCCGCAAGCTCTTCCCCGCGCTCGCTCAAGAGCGCCCGGAACGGCTCGGTCGGCATCAGCAGCTCGGAGGCCACCTCGTCGCACAGCCTCTCCTCGAGCTGATTCTCTCCGTCGACGCGCGCGCTTCGATGCTCGATTTGCCGGTATTCCGGGAAAAAGGTATGGACGATCTCATGGGCAATCGTGAAGTTCTGCCGCGCGGGCGGATCGAAGATGTTCACGAACGCGTATAAGCCATCCTCCGCGGTGACCAGCGCTCCCGACCTGTCGTCCGGCATGTATTTCTCGCGAACCTTGATTCCCGCGAGAGAGGCGAGCAGCCTCATGCGAATGGGAAAAGGTTTCTCCGCCAGCTCGTAATAGCGCTCCAGCAGCTCCGCCGCTTTGCCCATTAACCGGTCGCGCATCGCCTGTACATCCATCATGCGTTTATTCCTTTCGTTCGACCGCCAGCTTGATCGTATGGTAGATGTACTCCCAATCCCGCTCTTCGGACGGCTGCTTGCCGCGATATTTGATGTTCGCCAGCATGTTGACCGTTTCCTCGTTCAGCATGGCCTTCTCGGCGAACGAACGCAAG
>JAQSXN010000459.1 GCA_029256665.1 Paenibacillus sp. | reverse complement strand
TTATCCGCTTGTCTGGCTGTTCTTGTATTCCTTCAAGACCAACGACGAGATTCTGTCCGGCAGCTTCTTCTCGCTCCCCGACGTGTGGCAGATCGAGAACTATCAAGCGGCGATCGAAAGCGGGAACTATTGGAAGTATCTAAGCAATAGCTTGCTTGTTACCTCGGTCACGATGGTGAGCGTAATCCTGCTGGCTTCCCTGGCGGCTTTTGCCATTACGAGGTTCAGGTGGAAGTACGGCCAGTTGGTACTGCTGCTGTTCTTGCTCGGCATGATGATTCCGCTGCAGAGCACGCTGCTGCCTCTCATGATTATTTTCAAAAACATGGACATCCTAAACACGCATCTATCGCTGATATTGCCGTATATCGCGTTCCAGACGCCGATCTCCGTGTTTATCTTGAGCGGCTTCATGAAGTCGATCCCGAACGAGATCGAGGAATCCGCGATCATCGACGGCGCGGGCGTATTCCGGATTTTCCGCAGCATTATTTTGCCGGTCTCCGTTCCGCCTGTCGTAACGGTGTGCATCCTGACGTTCATTAATATCTGG
The DNA here is from genome assembly GCA_029256665.1 of Paenibacillus sp. GTDB lineage: Bacteria > Bacillota > Bacilli > Paenibacillales > Paenibacillaceae > Pristimantibacillus. Next base: position 3,576 of record JAQSXN010000459.1, on the reverse strand, counting down.
AACGAATATATTTTGGCCGCTACGTTCATCTCTTCCGAGAAGCTGAAAACCTTGCCCTTCGGCGTAAACAGCTTCGTCGGCCAATATTCCGTCAATTACGGCGCCATCGGCGCATACCTGGTGCTCGGCGCGCTGCCCGTCATCATTATCTACTTCCTGCTGTCCGAACGTATTACGAAAGGGATGGTAGCGGGCGCCGTTAAGGGGTAAGATAGGAAACATGAAACCATTCCAATCGATCCATGGCCGTTTGTTTCCGATGTTCTTGTTAAGCATGCTGGGCCTGCTGCTCGTCGTCACGGTGGTATTCTACCATCGTGCGACGGAGCAAGTCCGGGACAAGATCAGCGCCATCTCCGAAAAAAACATTTCCCAGACGGTCGACTTGTTCGATCTTTTGCTCAAGAGCTATGACAGCGTCACCAAATCGCTGAACAGCAACAACGAGCTGATCCGCCTGCTGAAGCAGTACAACACGGCGGGAACCGTCGAAGCCGTGCAACTGGAGAAGCAAATCAGCGACATTATCGGCGCGATCTTCTACTCGCGAAACGATAACGTCGGGATTCATATCGTGACCAGGTACGACAAGGTGTTTAGCTTCGATCGATCCAACGGCGCCTCCGTCCGGGAATATTCGGAGACGAGCTGGTTCACGGAGCTGAAAGAATCGACGGGCGAGATGAAATGGCTTGGCGTATTTCCCGAATCGCTAATGAGCGCCGGAATACATAGGCCTGTTTTTGCGTTCGGACGGCAATTGTTCGAATTGTCCTCATTGAAGTCCATCGGAATCGTGCTCATCGAGACGGATGCGGACGCCATCGCGTCGGCGCTGACGAATGCAAGCCTCGGGCCGGACAGCCAGGTCGTCATTCGCGATGCGGAAGGAGACGATATCATCCGATCGAAGGTTGCGGAGACGGCCCGGATCGGCGAAATTCCGGTCGGTTGGCCCGGGCGGATCGCACCGGGCGAGATCGTGGCGCGAAGCGTACCCGGCGCCGCGATGACCGCGGCCCGGATTGGCATCGCGGACTGGACGATGATCGGCATCACGCCGAACAAGGAGCTGCAGCTGGAGCTGAAGGATACGCAGCAATTTCTTATCACGCTTTCGCTTATTCTCATCGTGGCGGCGACGGTGCTGGCGTCGCTTGTCTCGCGTTCGTTCTCTTCGCCGTTCAAGCGGCTGATCCAGCAGATGAAGATGGTGGAGCTCGGCAATTTCAAGGGCGGGGTGCAGGTGCAGTCCTACTACGAAATCAACGTGCTCGTAGGCTCCTTTAACCGCATGGTGCATCAGATGGACGATCTGATCGAGCGGATCAAGCTGGCTTCGATCAGCGAGAAGAACGCGCAGCTGCAGGCGCTTCAATCGCAGGTGAACCCGCATTTCCTGTTCAACACGCTCGACATGATCTACTGGATGCTCGACGAACGCGAGAACGACCGGCTTGGCCGCGTTATCCTGGCGCTGTCGCGCATCTTCCGGTACAGCAGCGATTGGGAAGAGGCGTCGATGGCGAAGCTAAGGACGGAGCTGGAGCAGTTCAGGCATTATTTTACGATTATCGAGACGCGTCTCGGGGGGCGCGTGCAGACCTCCATCGAAGTGGAAGAGAAGTGGCTGGACATCGAGGTGCCCAAAATGATTCTTCAGCCGATCGTCGAGAACGCCGTGAAATACGGCTTGGAGCCGCTAAATCGGCCCGGCACGCTGCGCGTCTACTCTAGAGAGGCAGATGACGGTCGGGTCGAAATCGTCGTGGAAGATGACGGCGTCGGCATGGATGAGGTGACGCTTGCGCGGATCGAGCGGACGCTTGCGGATCAGCCGGAATCGGATTCGGCTACGGCGTCGGATGCCAATGCATTAGAGGAGCGTGACGACGACGGCGGGGCGAGAGGACGGAGAGGCATCGGCCTTCTGAACGTACACATGCGGATTCGTCTTTTGTTCGGAGAAGGGTACGGTCTGCGCATCGAAAGCGATGAAGGTTTAGGCACATCCGTCATCGCGTCGTTCCCGGGGCGAGGCAGAGAGGAGGCAGAGGGATGAACATTCTGGTCGTCGACGACGAAGAAGTGATACGGAGCGGCATCGAGCGAACGATCCGCAAGGGATTTCCGCAGCATCGCGTCATGACGGCGGACAGTCCGGAGGAAGCGGTCGAGCTTCTCCAAACGCTGCCCATCGATCTCGTCTTGACCGACGTGCTCATGCCGGGCATGACGGGGCTCGAGCTGATAGAGATTTCGCGAGGTCGCCATTCGCATATCAAATGGGTTGTGATCTCGGCCTATTCGGAATTCGCTTACGCGCAAGAAGCGGTTCGTCTCGGGGCGAAGGACTATCTGCTTAAGCCGATCGGCAAGGATAAGCTCGTCGCCAAGATCCAGGAGCTGGAGAGCGAGATCGCGAAGGAGAACGAGCGCAACAAGGAAGCGCAGCTATTGAGCCGCAACCTGCGCTTCCTGCGCGAGGCGATCTTTGCCAGATGGGCATCCGACCTGGATCTCGGAGGCATCGACCTGGCGCCGTTTGTCGGCAATCACCCTTACTTCCATCTAATCATGTTGCGTCTGGACAGCGAATCCGACCTGCGGCTGGAGCATTTTATCGTGGAGAACGTCATGTCCGAGCTCATCGATTCCTCCGGAGAAGGGTTTGTCGCGAGCATCGACTCCAAGAGTCTTCTCGGCCTCGTCACCTTGCGGGAGGAAGGCGGGCTGGGCCAGCTGATCGAGCAGCTTCGTTCGCATCTCAAGCGATACCTGAAGATTCCGTTCCAGGTCGTCCATTCCGAGCGGATTACCGATCTGGACGCCGTTCCGGAGCAGGTCAAGCGGATGCACAAGTCGTCGGAATCGCAGGTGTACGACCACTACGCGAGCGGCGGGGAAAAGGCGGTCGAGGTGGCGATCCAGTATATCGGCTCGCATCTAGCTGCCGAGCTGACGCTGGAGAAGGTAGCATCCGTCGTCTACTTGAACCCGGTGTATTTCAGCCAGCTGTTCAAGCAGAAGACGGGCGGCGGCTTCAAGGAATACGTGACGCAGCTGCGCCTTGACCGCGCAATGGAGCTGCTGCGCCAGTCAGAGCTCAAGATCGGGGAGATCGCGGAGCGGGTCGGCTACCCCGACGTCCGGCATTTCTCCCAGATCTTCCGCAAGAAGGCGGGCTGCACGCCGTCCGAATACCGCCAAAGCGCGGCGGCGCCAACGACGGTGCGATAGGGTGCTGCTGCCGGCGCTAATGCAGACGCAGCTGCCGGCGATACCTCTGGTGCTAGCGAGGGTGCTGCAAGCTGGGCTTGCTGCCGCCCGTGCCGCCGCGCTACCGCCGGCCCTGCTGCGTAACGGACACAGGAGCCGCTATTTCGAAGTAAATACCGCTTTGTGAATTCTAACGGACCACATAGACGCTAATTGGTTATTTTCCCGTACAAAACCCGAGGATTTAGCCGAATAGTGTCTCTGGTGTCCGTTACGTTTGTGAAAAGCCAATAATCTGCCGATTAGCGCCTCTGGTGTCCATTACGTATGGCGGGACGATGGCCGTTCGCAGGTTCT
>JAQSXN010000458.1 GCA_029256665.1 Paenibacillus sp. | reverse complement strand
CAAAGCGAAGCTGGAACGGCCGTTTATCAAGGTTGCCGGCGTATGCGGCGGAACGGAGCAAGCGATCTCCGAAGCGAATACGGCGCTTGCGCTCGGCTACGATGCCGCACTGCTCAGCATGGGCGGGCTATCGGACTGGAGTGAAGCCGACATTCTGAAGCGGACGGAGCGAATCGCGGAAATTATGCCGGTAATCGGCTTTTATCTGCAGCCTTCCGTCGGAGGCCGGATCTTCAGCTTCGAGTTCTGGCGAGCGTTTGCGGAAATTCCGAACATCGTCGCGATCAAGATGGCGCCGTTCAATCGCTATCAAACGATCGACGTGGTCCGTGCGGTCTGCGCTTCGTCGCGCCGCGACGAAATCGCCCTGTATACGGGGAACGACGATAATATCGTCGCCGATCTGCTGACGACGTACCGGTTCAAGATCGATGGCGAGACCGTCGAGAAAGGCATTATCGGAGGCTTGCTCGGGCATTGGGCGGTCTGGACGAACAAAGCGGTCGAGCTGCTGGAAGAGATCAAAGCCGTACGCAAGGAAGGCGTATTAGACGGCGAATGGTTAACGCGTAATATCGAGGTTACGGATTCCAACGCCGCTTTTTTTGATCCGGCGCATCACTTCGAAGGCTGTATCCCTGGCATCCATGAGGTTCTAAGAAGACAAGGTTTGCTTCGCGGCACCTGGTGCCTGAGCCCGGAGGAACAGCTGTCGCCCGGCCAATCGGAGGAGATCGACCGCGTTTACGAGCAATACCCGCATCTCCATGACGACGAATTCGTGAAGGCGAATCTCGCCAAGTGGCTGGCGGACGAATAGAACGCGGGAATAACGGAGGGGACATCATTTGCGATTTAAAGACGTATTCTCGATCATCGGTCCGAGCATGATCGGCCCTTCCAGCTCCCATACCGCCGGAGCCGTGCGGCTGGGCAGATGCGCCAGGCAAGCGCTGGGCACAATGCCTGCCGAAGCGGATATCCGCTTTTACGGTTCCTTTGCGGACACGTATGTCGGACATGGCACGGATCTCGCGATCGTCGCGGGCATTCTCGATCTGGATACCGACGATGCCCGCATTCGTCAATCGATTAAGCTCGCCGGGAAACAGGGGATAGACGTACGGTTTATCCCCATGACAAGACCTGCGGCTCATCCCAACACGGCTTCGATCACGTTGCGAGGCGAAGGGAAATCCATCGTCATGACGGGCTGCTCCATCGGCGGGGGCAACATCGAGATCATGAATATAAACGGCTTCGACGTAAAGTTTACGGCCGTTTATCCGACGTTGCTGATCTATCATAAGGATCGCCCAGGCATGGTCGCGGAAATATCGGATATCGCAAGGCAAGCGGGCATCAATATCAGCTATATGGAAGTCGACCGCAAGATGCGCAACGGAGAAGTGTTAACCGTCATCGAAAGCGACGAAAGACTCCATCCGGACGCGAAGCAAAGGATCGAGGAGCTGGCCGACGTCAGCGAAGTCAGCCTCATTGATCTGATGAGCAAGGAGGTTAAGCCATGAGATTCTCCACGCTAGAGGAGCTTAAAGAGCTGTGCCGGACCGAGTCCCTTCCCATTGGCCGATTGATGGTCATCGAGCAGGCGCAGGAAACCGGCGGAAGCGAAGCGCAAATTATGGAACAGATGACGTCGTATTACGGCATTATGAAGGAAGCGGTGCGCAAAGGGCTGGAGGAGGACACGACTTCGCGCAGCGGCTTGACCGGCGGCGACGCCAAACGGGTCATGACCCTCATCGCGGGGACCGGCATGCCGGCTCTTGGAGAATCGGCATGCACCGCCATGGCATATGCGCTTGCGGTCTCGGAAGTCAATGCATCGATGGGGCGCGTCATCGCGACGCCGACGGCGGGTTCGTGCGGCATTATCCCCGGCGTGTTCGTAAGCACGCAGGAGCGATTCGGATGGACCGACGAGCACATGGTGTACGGGTTGTTCGCGGCCGGCGCGATCGGTTACGTGATCGCCAACAATTCGTTCGTGTCCGGCGCGGAAGGCGGCTGCCAGGCGGAAGTGGGCTCCGCGATCGGGATGGCTGCGGGGGCGCTGACCGAGCTGCGGGGCGGCACGCCGGAGCAAGCGGTTCATGCGGTGGGTCTCGCGCTCAAAAATTCGCTCGGGCTCATCTGCGATCCCGTCGGCGGACTCGTGGAAATTCCGTGTATCGTGCGCAACGGGTTTGGTTCGGTAACGGCGCTTGCCGCGTCGGACATGGCGCTGGCAGGAGTGCGCAGCGTCATTCCGTCGGACGAAGTCATCGACGTCATGCTGGAGGTCGGGGCGGCCATGCCGGAGAAGCATCGGGAGACGGCAAAGGGCGGACTCGCCCAGACGCCTACCGGACGCAAAATCATGAATCAATTGTACGGCAAGGGGGGGAACAAGAAGGGATGATTCAACCGCGACAAGGTTTCTTTATGCTCGATAAGTCCTCGGCACTGGCTTCATCGCTAACCGGATGGCGGAGGGAGCTCCATCGAAATCCGGAGCTTAGCGGCGATGAGTCGGAGACGGCGCGAATGGTCATGCGGGAGCTGGACCGGCTAGGCATCCCCTATCGTTCGGGCGTCGGCGGCCACGGAATCGTGGCGGAGATCGTCGGGAGCGGCAGCGGGCCGGTCGTAGCGCTGCGCGCGGACATGGACGCGTTGCCGATCGAAGAAGAGACCGGGCTTGATTATGCATCGGAACGCCCGGGTCTCATGCATGCCTGCGGGCATGACGCGCATACGGCCATGCTTCTCGGCGCGGCGGAGCTACTTCATGCCATTAACGATCAGCATGCTTTGCCGGGATCCGTACGGTTGTTGTTCCAGCCGGCCGAAGAGATTAACGCGGGAGCCAAAGCCATGATGAAGGACGGAGCGCTTGATGGAGTTGACGAGCTGTACGGTCTGCATAATTTGCCGACCTTGTCGGCTGGCAAGGTAGCGACCAGGCAAGGCCCTCTCATGGGTTCCGTAGACCGTATCGAAATCACGCTTGAGGGCCGAGGCGGTCATGGCGCCATCCCCGATCAAACCATTGACCCAATCGTTTGCGCCGCGGCCATTATACAATCGCTCCAAAGTATCGTCAGCCGCGAATTATCGCCGTTTGACCCTGTCGTCGTCACGATCGGAAGCCTTTCTTCGGGTCATGCCAATAACGTCATTCCGCAATATGCCAAAATGACGGGAACCGTGCGGACGTTTAACCCGGTAGTTCAGGCTGAACTGCCGGAGCGAATCGAACGAATCGTGCATCATATCGCCGAAGGCCATCGTTGCAAAGCGCGTCTCGATTACATCGCCCAAGTGCCCGTGCTCGTGAATCACGCGGAGCAGAACCGGGCGGCTGAAGCCGTTATCGACGGACTTATAGGCAAAGAAGCGAGAGAGGAAGCTCGGCCGACCCTTGCGGGAGAGGACTTTTCCGTCTTTTTGCGCGAAACACCCGGATGCTTCTTCTGGTTGGGCTCCGGTCCTGCCGAGAACGCGGAATCCGCATACGGTCTCCATCATCCGAAATTTACGCTGAACGAGCAATGTTTGCCTTTAGGGGCTGCTTTGCTCGCGGAAATCGCGGCACAACGATTGTCGGCGTTATCTGGATAGACCTATAAAAGAGCACTTGGACGCTTGTCCAAGTGCTTCTTCTTGAATTCCGAAGGTTACGAGCGTAGCGTCTTGAGCGCGCCGCTCCAAGCGACGACTTGATCCAGCATGCCGTTCACGTTCGTCAAATGCAAATCCGCCGGCTTAAACGTGCCGTTGTCGAAGTCGGTGAACAACGACAATGCCGCGTGCACGCGAACGTCGGCTACCGAAAGTTCGCCTAGAATGCCGCGCAGATGCTCGGCTGCCCGGGCTCCGCCGACGGAACCATAGCTGACGATGCCCGCCGCCTTATTGATCCAAGGGTCCCGCGCGAAGTCCAGCGCGTTCTTGAGCGCGGCGGTGATGCTATGATTGTATTCGGCCACGATGAACACAAAACCGTCGAGACCCGCCAGCTTCGTATTCCACGCCGTCGCCTGCTCCGTGGCATCCGTCTCCCCGAACATTGGAAGCTTATAATCCGCGATGTCGACGATCTCGTAGTTCGCGTCGCCCCGCTT
>JAQSXN010000457.1 GCA_029256665.1 Paenibacillus sp. | reverse complement strand
GCTGTCCTCCCTCGGCTTCCTGCTAAGCGAGGATATCCATATCCAGCAGATGCAGACGCTGCATCTGCTGGAAAGCGCGTACGAGCGCAACAACGAGCGGCTGCGCATCATGGAGCGGCTGCGGCTGCTCAACGTATCCCAGCGCTGGGATACGCAATACAGCATCCTGTCGCCGGAGAACGAACAATTCGTCTCGACGAACACCTATCTGAGCTACGATCTGGAGACGGTCAAGAAGCAGCTTGCGCCGACCTGGCAATACGAAGAGATCACGACCCAAAGCTTCAAGCAAATGCGCTTCATCCGCCATATCGTCAAGCCGGCCAATAAAATAACGGATATCGATAAAGCCGGCATTATCGTGGAGATCTCGTTTCCGGAAGAGCATATTATAAAAGATTTGGACGCCTTCAAGCAGACGGGCAAAGGGGATCCTTTCCTCATGAACCAGGAAGGCGACAGCATCCTAAACCGCAGCTCGGACGAAACCATGGTCGTGAGCATCGGAACGCTGCTGCGTTCGGAGGAGATGTCGCTCGAAGGCAACAACAAAATCGTCCAGTTCGAGGGCGATGATTATTTGGTTACGATCGCCCCGGTTCAAACGTTGAACTGGTATCTGGTCGACTATACGCCGCTTAAGGACGTCATGCAGCCAATCGTCAAAACGCAGATTCTGTTCTACGGCTCGGTTATTCTGCTGCTGGCGATGAGCTTGCTTACGGCCTACATGCTTTACCGCAACGTGCAAAGGCCGATCGGCTTGCTGATTCGCAACGTCAAGCGGCTGCAGGACGGCAATTACGCGACGAGGATCAACGTCAACCCGAAGAACGAGTTCGGTTATTTGTTCGAACGGTTCAACGATATGGCGGCGGAGACCGAAAGGCTGATCGGCAAGGTGTACGTGGAGGAGCTGCGGCGCCGGGAAGCCAACGTGAAGCAGCTGCAATCCCAGATTAATCCGCATTTCCTGTACAACTGTTTCGCCCTCATACGGAGTCTCGCGCGGCTCGACAAGAAGGAATCCGTCATGAAGCTATCCCTGCATCTGGCCAAATATTACCGTTACACCACCCGCGTCGAGAAGCTGACGGCCACGCTACGCGAGGAACTCCAGCTGCTTGAAAGCTATTTGGAAATCCAACGATTCCACATCCAGCACATGAACTACCGAATCGACGTGCCGGAACATATGCTGGAGCTCGAAGTCCCCCGGCTGCTGCTGCAGCCCGTCGTCGAGAACGCCGTGCTGCACGGCATCGAGCGATACGACGGCGACGGCATGATCGCGATCTCCGGTTTCACTTCGGACGGCTGGCATGAGATCGTGGTGGAGGATAACGGAATCGGCATGACGGAGGAAAGCCTGCGGAGTCTGGAGCATCGCATTCTGGAGGCGCCGGACGACAATACGGGGTGCGCGTTATGGAACATCAACCAGCGTCTGCTGTTCCAATTCGGGGAAGCCGCGTCGCTATCGTTCCGGTTAAGGCCGGAAGGCGGCGTAGCCGTTCATCTGAGATGGCCGGCCGAACTCACTTTAACAGATACAAACAACGGAAGGAGCGAATGACGATGTACCAACTGCTCATAGTCGACGACCAGCCCGATCTGGTGGAAGACCTCGCCACGATGCTGCCATGGGAGTCGATCGGCATCGGCAGCGTCTATCAAGCCGGCTCCGGCGCCGAAGCGCTCGGCATCATGAAAGAGACGCCCATCGATATCGTCATTTCGGATATTCGGATGCCCGGCATTTCGGGACTGGATCTGATCGAGACGATCAGGTCTCGATGGAGTCATGTCAAATGCATCCTGCTGTCCGGCTACAACGACTTCGAATACGCGCAGCGCGCCCTTAAGAGCCAAGCCAGCGATTATTTGCTTAAGCCCGTGGAGGACGAGGATTTGCTTCAGGCCGTTCGTTCCGCCATAGCCGCGCTGGAGAACCGCTGGCTCGAAGTGAGCTCCCATCAAAACGCGGTCGCGACCCTCAAGGACAATCTGCCTATCGTGCGCGGCCATCTACTTGGCGATCTGCTGAGCGGCAGGCGTTATTCCGGCACCGAATGGGAGAAAAAGCTTGGCATGCTGGAACTTGGCGTCCGGACCGAATCGCCAATGTCGATGATGCTGCTCCGGATGGAGGATTATTTCGTCAGCCAGAGCGAGACGGACCATTCTCTCTTCGAATACGCGATCACCAACATCGCCGAGGAGATATTCTCCGATGCCTTCAAGCTGTGGTATATGAGGGATGATTACGGCTATTGCGTATTTCTTATTTTCCCCAAGGAAGGCGACAAGCTGGACTTGCTCGCCATCGAGCAGAAGATGTCGCATCTGCAGCATTACGTAAAGCTGTACCTCAAAGGCACCGTGTCGCTCGCCGCAAGCCGCGGCGTCCGGTTCCCGGACGACATCGCATCCGTCTACGAGGATCTTCTGGGCAGCTTCCGCCAACGAATCGGAGGCGAACGCGACTTCTTCTACACGCTTGAAGAGGGCCACGCGGCCTCAGAGGCGAGCTCGCTGTCGCAGCTGTATCAGCCTCCTCTCCTCCATCATTTGCTTGAAGCCGGGCAATGGGACATGGCGGATGACAAGCTGCTTGCGATATTCGCGGAGCTCGAGCAGAAGTGGGGCGACAGCCACGAGCATATTCTGGAGACGTACTTTTCCATCATCAGCTCGCTTAGCTATTCCATTCACAAAAACAAGCTGTGGCTGGCGGATATTATGGGCCAAGAGTTCAATCAATTGCTGAACGGCCCGCATTTCCACACCATTCGCCAACTCCAGGCATGGACGACCGAGATCGTCGGCAGCTTCCGCTCCAGCATCTCGGGCAGAGCTCAGGACTCCCGTTCCGGCATCATTCAGAAGGTGCAGGAGTACGCGTCGTCCAATCTCGATACGGCTTCTCTCCAGACGATCGCGGAGCATGTTTACCTGAATCCTTCTTACCTCTCCAAGGTGTACAAGCTGGAGACGGGCGAAGGCATCAGCGATTATCTGTCCCGGCTCAAAATGGAAAAAGCCGCCCATATGCTGCGCTCCTCGCCGAACAAAATTTACGAGATCGCAGCCATGGTCGGCTATCAGAAAACGAGCTATTTCATCAAGGTGTTCAAAGAAAGATACGGCGTGACGCCGCAGGAGTTCAAGGACTCTTGATCGGAATCGTCAGAGCGTGAGTCCGGCATCGCTGCGGCGTCTCAGCTCCGGCAGCCGACCGTTATGATTTCAAACGGCCGCACGTCGAGCAAGACGCTGCCTTCTGTTCCGACTGCTACGGCCTTATCGGCCGAACGGCTCTCCAATATGTCGCTGACGTAGGCCCGCCCCGCTCCCTCGGGCAGCCGGAGCAGCAGTTTTTCGGGCTCTCCGCCCAGATGGAACCAGCGCAGCGCGAGGTCTCCCGAATCTTCGGCGATCTTCATCGATGAGAACGCAAGACGGTCGCCCGACCAAGCCAGCATGGACGCGCTCGGCGCAAGCTTGCCGGAGTGGCTGCCGGTCTGAGCCGTTTGCCATTCCGTCTGCGTTTGATAGGCGCGGGCGTACGCCGCGAAGCGGCCGCTTTCGCCGTCATGCGGCAGCAGCGTCAACGCGAAGCTGTGCTCGCCCAAACATTGGGCTTCGGGCGTTGGGAATACGCCCCAATCGCCTAGCTCGCCGACGGACCGAAGCAGCGTTACGGCGATCGTATTACGGCCGTCCCGCAACATTTCGTATTCGTTCAGCCCCAGATTGGCCACGGTTAATCCCGCTTTCTCCTCGCACACGTCCACGAACGCTTGCTGATGCTGCGCGTTGCTCGGATTGCGCCATTCGGCGGCAGGCTCGTTGTCCCGCTTGGCGGCTTCGAACACGGAGTCGGCATAGTGATGCTTCGCCGACAAGTCGGTCGGGAACAGCGCCCTTACGCGGTGATCCTTGGCCTGGTTGTCCAAGTCGATTTGAATCCCTAAGGCGCGACTGCCGCGTTCCAAGGTGACGACGGCGCGAATGACGAGCTTCGCCAAACGCTCCTTCGTCCTGCCTCCCTTGCGTTCCGGGAAATAAACGGCTTCCCGCTTCTCCTTCTCGAATACGTCGTCCCCGCAAGCCGGAATGTCGAGCTCGTGC
>JAQSXN010000456.1 GCA_029256665.1 Paenibacillus sp. | reverse complement strand
CCCGGCATGGTTAGAACCGAGATGAATGCGGACTTTCTTGATTCTCCTGAAGCGCAAAAACTACCCGCTGACATGGTCGCTCTTGGCCGAATGGGCGAGCCCTCCGATATTGCCGATGTCGTTGCGTTCCTTGCATCCCCCGATGGCCGTTTCGTCACTGCGCAACTACTTGATGTTACGGGAGGATCCCATCTATAGCCGTTCTAACGGAGAACGATGGCATCAAGACATGACGGCAGCCGACCTCACGATCGGCTGACAATAAAACGGCGACAGTCCAGGACGTTTAATATCTTGTCCTAGGCTGTCGCCGTTTTCAATTTGTCAGTGCAAGTGCAAAACTTAGTTCATAAAGTCTGACGGCAAGCGGCTCGATTAGCCCACCGCGTCAATGACTCGCGCGCGTAGCGCCGCGTCGACGGGTCCGCCTAACGCCAGCTCCATCGCCCACAGGACCGCGCCGGCCGCCGGCGGTTCCTGCAGCAGGATGAATCGGCATTCGCGGCCCGTCAGCTCCGCGACGAAACGCTTGTAGCGCTCGCGCATGACCGGCGATGCCGCCTTTGCCCAGACGGAGCCGGCCATGACGATATCGACGGGCTCGCCGTCCGCGAAGTCTAGATGGCCGATGCAGCCGACGGTGGAGTAGGCGAGCTGACGGGCGGAGTGGTCGACGATGCCGGATGCGACCGGATCTCCTTGCTCGGCTGCTTCGAGCAGCGTCGTGACGATCGCGGTATACGGCAAGCTGCGGGCGACCAAACCTTCGAGTCCGCGGTCCATAAAGGTTTCCTTCGACGTTGCGCCGATCAGCTTCATGACGGGCGCGGTCATGGACGTCTCCGGCCCGAGGCGGTAGAAGCTGTCGTAGATCGCGCGCAGCACGCGGCGCGTCAAGTAGAAGCCGCCGCCTTCGTCGCCCGCGAGCTCGCTGCCCACGCCGCCGACCTGGAGGCGCCTTCCGCTAGGCGAGATGCCGGAGGTAGCGACGCCGGAGCCGTTGATGGAGCAGATGCCGTACCCTCTGGCCGTCCCGGCCTTGATGCCGAGGAAGGAATCGTTGTCCATCGCGAAGCGGGTGAAGCCGATCCGCTCGATGACGGCGTTCAGCTGCTCCTTCTGCGAAGGAATGTCCGCGCCCGCGAGTCCGAACGCGCCGGCCGCGACATCCGCCATCGTCAGCCCGTTCCGCGTTAGCAGCTCCGCGATCTGCTCGTTCATCACTTGGTACGCTTTGGCGTATCCTTCCGGAAACTGCTCGTGGCTGCAGGTGCCGGAGCGGATATGGTCGATTCGGCGGCCTTGCAGATCGAATAGGTAGTAGTCCGTCTTGCTATTGCCGCCGTCGACGCCGATGACAAAGTTGCCCATGGCAGGTTCCAGCTCCTTACGCGTTAGTGAATTGCGGCAAATAGTCCTTGTGCGCTTCCTTCAGCTCGCGGAAGCAGGCCAGAGCCGTATTGTAATCGCCGACTAGCGGGTTCATCATGAGCGCGCGCATGGCCGCTTCTTCGCTGCCTTGTACCGCGGCCGCAACCGTCTCGCGTTCGTACGCTTTGATCATGCGCATGTAGTCGATGATATGGCGATTGTCGAACCCTTCGATGACGAGCGGTTTCGCTCCGTCCTTGCCGATGACGGCCGCTACCTCGACCGCGTCGCCCGCTTCCATGAAGTCGAGCGCCCCGCCGTTAAGCAGGTTGACGACATGCACCTCTTGCTTGTCGTTGAAGATGGCGTCGACAAGACTGATCGCGACCTCGGAGTAGTTGGCTCCGCCGCGCGATGCCAGCAGCTCCGGCTTCTCGTGCAGCTCCGCATTGGAGTAGATGCCGAGGAGCTCTTCTTCGATGTCCATGCACTTCTCCCCGCGGGATTGTTCGCTTTCCTTGAGCAGCTTCAGCTTCTTGTCCTTGAAATAATAATATTCCATATAGGAGGACGGAATAGCGCCGACCAACTGCACGAGCTCCTTGGTGAAGCCGCTGGAAGGGATGTTCTTCATCGCTTCGCTGTTGAGCCCCATGTCGAGCGCGGCCTTCAGGTAGTCCTTGCCGTCCTGGCGGATCTCGGTGATCCAGCTTAAGTGGTTGAGGCCGACATAGGTCAGCTCGGCATTAGGCAAGTCCAGCGTTTCGCGAATGCTCTTGTACATATTATAGGGAACGTTGCAAAGGCCGAGCATTTTGACATTCGTATGGTTCAGAATCGCTTCGGTAATGATGCCGGCCGGATTGGAGAAGTTGATCAGCCAGGCGTCCGGGCAAAGCTGCTCCATCCGTCTCGCGATGTCGAGCATGACGGGGATGGTGCGCATCGCCTTGAAGAAGCCGCCGATGCCGCAGGTTTCCTGTCCGATAAGATCGTATTTCAGCGGGATCTTCTCGTCCAACACGCGCGCGGGCAGCTTGCCGACGCGAATCTGGCCGAGTACAAAGCCGGCGCCCGTCAACGCTTCGTCGAGCTCCGTCGTCTTGACCACCTTGCAGTCCATTCCCGCCGCTTCTACCATCCGTTCGCACAATCCGCCGACGATATCCAGCTTTCGCTCGTCGATATCCATCAGAGCCAGCTCCGCGAGCGGCAAGCTGCTCTTCCGTTTAATGATGCCTTCCATCAGCTCCGGCGTATACGTGCTTCCGGCACCGATGATCGCGATTTTGAGTCCTGTTCCCATGTCCCTCATCCTTTGCTCGTTTATGATCAAATATGATGGCGTAAAACTACGTCAATTGATGCCCATTATAGCACAAAGGACTCATTTCCAACAATAATAGTTGCAATTTATCTATCAAGATGATAAAAATATTTTGAAATAATATTTTAGAAATTGCATCGTCCGAAATAAGTCCACATTTCCGATGCAATCACTTGTAATTTAGCGGGAATCCGTTTACTATTTAACCACGTAAGGTGAAACGGGTGATGTCGCGATATTGCAGCGCGGCGCGTTTCATTCCGGGAACCAGCAGGGAAGAAATCCGCGCCCCAAGGCCAGGACAACCCAGAAAAACTTCTTAGTGGCGATAAAACCTACGAAACGGCAGGTAACGTCATATGGCAATCAACGATAACGTATTGATCAAGATCCGCGACAGGAAAGACAGCCTCACGCCGGTCGAACGGCTTGTGGCCGAATATATTCTCGCGAACAAAGAAGAGATTCCGCATTTGTCGATCAAGAGTCTCGCGCAAGGCAGTAAGACGAGCGACGCGTCAGTGCTTCGTTTCTGCAAAACCATGGGCTACAACGGCTACCGCAGCTTCATCGTCAGCATATCGGCATCGCTTGGTTCCATGGACGAAGAGAGCGGCGAACAATATACCGACATCCAGCCCGGCGACGACCTCGGGACGATTATCGCCAATATCGGGCGCAACAAGGTTCGCTCCATCGAAGATACGCTCAGCGTGCTGGACAGCGCCGCGGTCGCTCGCGCGATCAAAGCGCTGCAGACGAGCAAGCGGCTTATGTTCTTCGGCATCGGCGCATCGGGATTGGTGGCGCAGGACGCCGAGCAGAAGTTCACGCGCATCAACAAGATGTGCCATGCGTTTACGGACGGGCATAGCCAGCTCACGGCGGCTTCCCTGCTGACCAAAGAAGATGTCGCCATCTTTATCTCCAATTCGGGCGACACGGTGGAGATCTTGGACTCCATGGACATCGCGAAGAAGAACGGCGCGCATATTGTCGCGATTACGAGATACAGCAAGAGCGAGCTGTCGGAGAAAGCAGACTCCCTGCTTAGTATTTCGACGCCCGAAATTTCCATCCGCAGCGGCGCGATGGGTTCGCGGATCGCGATGCTGACCATCGTCGACATGTTGTTCGCCGGCGTTGCAAGCGCTGACTACCAGCAGGTGAAGAAGTACCTGTCGAAGAGCAGAAACATTATTTCGAACAAGCGGAGAAGGTAGGCGGGGAAAGCGCGCACCGTTCCATTTCCGATCGCGGACACCCCAACCGGTTAAGGTTGGGGTGTTTTTCCACTCCATACTTTCGATTCACCGGTGCGCCTCACGCTTCGGCGCGTTTCGTCTTGCTCAATTGCCGCTCTGCCCTGCTTTTTCTCCCGAACCGATTGGCCCCGATTACCCCCGCTATGATAAGCCCCGATCCTATCAGTTGAATCG
>JAQSXN010000455.1 GCA_029256665.1 Paenibacillus sp. | reverse complement strand
TTGCTTCATTTCGAAAGCGGGGCGATTGGCGTCATCGAAGCTTCCGCCAACGTGTATCCGAAGTCGGTCGGCACTTCGGTCAGCCTGTTCGGCTCGTCGGGCTCCGCAACGGTGGAAGGTTCGGCGCTCGAGAACAAGACCGTATGGCAATTCGAGGACCTTGGAGCAGGCGCATCTGCCGAAACGCCGAGGAAGACATGGCAGCATACGCACTCCCCCCTTTACCTAAACATTATTGAATCGCTGCGGGACGGCAAGGAGACGTTGGTTTCCGGGGAGTCGACGTTCGGCGCGCTGGAGACGGTGCTCGCCATCTACCAGTCGATAGCAAGCGGACGCGTCGTCGAACTTCCCGTCCAAGAGGATTACGACATGGGATCGATGGCATGGAGGGATGGAAAGTCATGAAGACAATACCGTTTATTGATCTGCGAGCCCAATACGTGGAGCTGAAGGCCGACATCGACGCGGCCTTTCTCCGCGTCATGGAGAGCGGCGAATATATCGCGGGGCCGGAAGTGGAAGCGCTGGAAGCGGAAATCGCGATCATTACCTCGTCGAAGCATGCCGTCGCCGTAGCCAACGGGACGGACGCCTTGGCGCTGACGTTGGAATCGCTCGGCATCGGGCCGGGAGACGAAGTCATTACGACGGGATTTACGTTTTTCGCGACCGCCGAAGCCATCGTGCGGCAAGGGGCCGTTCCGGTGTTCGCGGATATCGACAAGCAGACGTGCAATCTATGTCCGGAGGACGCCGAGCGGCGCATATCGTCGCGGACGAAAGCGATTATGCCCGTTCATATTTTCGGCCAAGCGGCGGATATGGACGCGTTCGCGGATATTGCGAACCGATACGGTCTTAAGCTGATCGAGGATGCTTGCCAGTCGATAGGCGCGACGTTCGGCGATCGGCCGGTCGGCTCGATCGGCGACGCGGGCTGCCTCTCCTTTTTCCCTACCAAAAATTTGGGGGGATACGGCGACGGAGGCATGATCTTGACGAACGATGGAAGCATCGCGGACCGGGCGAGGCTGCTGGCTAGACACGGCAGCCGAAAAAAATATTATCATGAAGCCATCGGCGTCAACAGCAGGCTGGACCCCGTTCAGGCGGCGATGATCCGCGTGAAGCTTAGTCGGCTTGGCGAGTGGAACGATCGCAGAAAGCGGGCTGCCGAATATTATAATAACGGATTAAAGGATACGCCGCTAAGGCTGCCGGCCGCCATGGACAAAGCCGGCCATGTCTATCATCTCTACGTGGCGCAATACGAAGGACGCCACGAGCTCGCGAACAAGCTCAAGGCGCATGGCATCCCGACCGGCCACTACTATCCTTGGCCGCTTCATCTGCAGAAGGCGCTGGCGTATTTGGGCTACAAGCCCGGAGACTTGCCCGTGACGGAAGAGGCATGCGCAGCCTCGTTCGCGCTGCCGATGTCGCCGCATCTGACGCGGGAGCAGCAGGATTATATCATAGCAAAGGTAATTGAATACACGTGAAGGAGGGTGGGGCAATGAGCGGAACGACGAGCATTGGCGATCACGTATCCTTGGGACGCGGCGTCGTCGTCGGCGTCGGCGTGGTCATCGGCCACGGGACGGTCATTCACGACGATACCGTTATCGGCGACTACGTCCGGATCCACGACTACGCCGTCGTGGGCAAGCTGCCCATGAAAGCCAAGAAGTCGGCGACGACGTCGGACGGCGCGGGCTTGCAGCCGGCGATCGTCGAAGACGGCTGCACGATAGGCACCGGAGCGATCGTCTATCGGGGAGCGCATCTAAGCAGGGACGTATTCGTAGCCGATCTGGCGACCGTGCGCGAACGGGTGCAGGTTGGCGAGTCGACGATTATCGGCCGGGGAGTCGCGATCGAGAACGATTGTACGGTAGGCGCCCGCTGCAAGCTGGAGACAAACAGCTATATTTGCGCATACTCCGTGCTGGAAGACGACGTGTTTATCGCGCCGTGCGTCGTAACGACCAACGATAATTATTTGGCGCGCACGAACGGACGATTCTCGGCATTCAAAGGCGTAATGGTCATGCGCGGCGGAAGGATCGGAGCGAACGCGACGATATTGCCCGGTAGGGTCATCCATCCGGACGGCGTCGTTGCCGCGGGCAGCGTCGTGACGAAGGATGTGCCCGCCAGAACGATCGTGGCCGGCAATCCCGCCCGCAAGCTGCGGGACGTCCCCGAAGAGCAATGGCTGGAGAAGCAGCATGGATAAACCGCTTAACGTACTGATGCTTGTGAAACGATTTGCCGAAACGTACCCCAAACATCAGCATAAGTTCGATATGATCGCGGCGATCGAGAAGGTCGCGAACGTGCGCTATTGGGGGAAGGACGGCGATATCCGCGACATCGTCGCGAGAATGCCGGAGGAGCCCGACGTCATCTTCCATTACGACTTCGAATGGCGCAATGCGTTCGCGCCTCATGTGACGAATATGGACAAAATCGATATTCTCAAGGCATGTTACGTGCTGGACGTACATTACGATCCCGCAGCCAGAAGAGAATATTTCGACCGGAAGGCGAAGCCGGATTTGATCTTCTCGGCTAGCAAATATCCGTTTCTGGGAGCGTTCCCCGAAGCGGAATCGAGGTTTCGCTGGCTGCCGTTCGGGGTGAATACCGAGATGGTCGCCGATTACGGACTGCCCAAGGATACTCCCTATTCCCTTATGGGGCTCATGGATGCCAAATATCCGTTCCGCAGCGCCGTGCTTAAAGCGATGTCGCGCGAGGAGGGATTCGTCCACTACCGCCATCCGGGCCATCGCACGGCTTACAGGCCTGGCTTGTTCGTGCAGGATACGTACGCCCGAGCGATCAACCGCTCCATGATTTCGTTCACTTGCGGAAGCGTGCTGCAGATCCCAGTCGCCAAATTTTTCGAGATACCGGGCTGCCGGTCGTTGCTGCTGGCGGAATCCAATCCCGATATCGAGGAGCTGGGTTTCCGGGACGGCGACAGCTTCGTTGCCTGCGGCAGGTCGAATGTGCTGGAGCTTGCGCGCAAGTACCGCGCCGACGAAGCGGCAAGGAATGCGATTACGGACCAGGGCTACGCCATGATTCACCGGGAGCATACCAACGAGGTTAGAGCGGGTCGGTTCGTCGGGATCGTGCGCGATGCCTTGTCGGGGCGAACTTAAGGACTGGAAATGCATAAAGCCGTCCAATCTGCGCGCGGCGGCAGGTTGGACGGCTTTATGCGGCCAAGATGGGGGGAATATCGGCAAGGGGGAAGAAGGAAAGCCGGAACCGTTACGGTTCCAGCTTGCGGACAAGCTCCGGATTCGTGAGCAGAATGAGATCGTTGCATACCTTATCGGAATTGAAATAAGCGTTGATGCTGTCGTATGCGGGAGCGGGAAGCGGCACGAGGCGGCCGTGCGGATTCGGTGCGAAGAGCAGGAAGCGTTCGGCCAAGTAGTCGACAAAGGCCGGAAGATCGATTCCTTTGCTGATCATGTAGCGACGGTTGAATTCAATGCAGCCCACTGCCTCAGAACAGCTGGCCAGCAAACCGGACATGCCCCGGAGCGCCTCCCATTCGAAGCCTTCCACGTCCATCTTGAAGAGCAGCGTGCCCCCGCTTGGCATTCTGCCTTCGAACGCGCTGTCGATGGTGACGCTGCGCACGATCGTTTCCTTCGCGGCGCGATCGCCTAGATGATGGCCGGAGGAGGTGCCGGAACGTACCTTATCGACGTAGAAGGTTACCTCTTCCTCCGCTTTGTCCGTCACGAAACCATTGGTCAGTTTGATCTGTCTGCCGTTCGGATGTTCGGCAAGGGAACGAGAAAGAAAAGGAATCAGCTCGGCGTTGGCCTCGAATACCGCGATGGAAGCATGATCGGGATAAGCGGCGGTAAGAAAAATTTCACCGTAATTGGTGCCCGCGTCGACGACGACGTCCGGCTTAAGGGCGCTTGCCGCGTTGCGCCAGAACTTGACGACGCGGGGCTGGAACAGCCCTTTTTTGGATTTCAGCGTATTGCCCTTCTGATCCTTCAAATTGACGTACATGGCGTGGGACGAGCCCGCTAGCGTAATTTTGTGCACGTTGCTCTCTCTCCTTCTTTCGCGCAAGGCGAAGCTGATCATCGATGCCT
>JAQSXN010000454.1 GCA_029256665.1 Paenibacillus sp. | reverse complement strand
GATCGTGCGGAACGATTGTATATAACTAATCAACGAAGGAACACCCAGCTTCGATATCGAGCTTTCTGCATTCATTCTTTCCCTTATTTTCTCCACGTAGCCAACCGTCTTATCCAGCTTGCCGAGTCGAATGTATCCGAATAATACTTGGAGATCGTTCATCCAGTCATGCCGATGATGGTTCAGCGTGCGGACGCCCGCTGCCTGCATGGCGGTTATCGTTGCCGATATCCGTTCCCGATGCGCGGCACGTTCGGCGCGTATCCAATAGATCGCGGCGGCGGCGATCCATAACAAGCTGCCTGCCGCGAGCAGGCGTTCGCCTGGCCAGATCAATAGCGCGACCGAAGGCAAGATCGCCGTCGCCGCGACATAATGTTTTGCCGATGTCTTGGGTATCATGCCCAGAACCTGCCTTCTTAGGAAATGCTAGCATTCCCAGTATACCATGCTCGTCCGAGTCGGTCATCAGCTAAAAACCGCGCGGCATTGGCTGTGCATCGTAACGCCAAACAAGGTCTTCATGCCATGACAAAAGCCCCGGACCAAGCAAAGCTGGCCGGGGCTTTCGGTTGCGACTTAGGCTTCTACTGCAGCTGCAACAGGAGCTTGATCAACAGGGTATACGCTCACTTTCTTGCGATCGCGACCCAGACGCTCGAACTTGACGACGCCGTCCACTTTCGCGTACAGCGTATCGTCCTTGCCGATGCCTACGTTCGTTCCCGGGTGGATCTTCGTTCCGCGTTGACGGAACAAGATGCTGCCGCCCGTTACCACTTGGCCGTCCGCGCGTTTAGCGCCGAGGCGCTTCGACTGCGAATCGCGTCCGTTCTTCGTGGAACCTACGCCCTTCTTGGATGCGAACAACTGAAGATTCAGTTTCAACATGGTGTATCCCTCCTTCCGCGAATTGATGCGCCGCCTCCGCGAGCCGCCTTATCGAAGCTGCTCCCTTATAACGACGTGCTTTCCGTATGATGTAGCGATCGTCTCGAGCATCACGGCCATGCTTTCGAGCAGCAGCTGCATGCGTCCGTCCGCCTCCGCATCGGGCAGAACCGGAACGTCCGAAGACAACCAGCCGTTCTTCATCGTGGCGGGCAGCTCGATACCCGCAAGTGTTTCTATCGCATTAACCGTGCCGACCGATACCGCCGACACGCCGGCGCAGACGATGTCCTTGCCGGGCTTCGCATATTTAGCATGTCCTTCGACCGCAAACGATACGATGCGTCCGTCAGACTCGTCCCGCACGAACGTAATCGTGATCATGGTCCGATCCCCCGCTTACGCTTGGATCTTCTCGATCGTTACTTTCGTGTAAGGCTGACGATGGCCTTGCTTGCGACGGTAGTTCTTTTTGGCTTTGTATTTGTAAACGATGATCTTTTGGCCTTTGCCGTGTTTCTCGACTTTGCCGGTAACCGTAGCGCCGGATACGACCGGAGCGCCGGTAACGAGACCGTCCTTGCCGGATACGGCCAGAACGCGATCAAACGTTACGCTTTCGCCTTCGCTGCCGTTCAGTTTCTCGATGTAGATAACATCGCCTTCCTGAACTTTGTATTGCTTGCCGCCAGTTTCGATAATTGCGAACATGATAGGTGCACCTCCTTGTTTTCGAAGACTCGCCTGAGGCAGGTGGCATTCGCTTTAAGCGACGCGCTTATGTAACCTGTTCGGAGCGGTACCTGTACATTACCAACATAAAATACGTAACATACACCAAAACAGTCTACCATACCAGGCGATTGGGTTCAAGTTTATTTTTCCGAGACTCGCTGGGCGAGATGGTGTCCGGCGTTCACGCGCGCCTTCTTGCGGGTGATCTCCATCAGACCGAGCCGGGTCCAACCGACGATCGAAGTCTTGGTGCCGTCCCGCCGCGCTTCCTCCGCCATGCGGGCCAGCACCTTCGACCGGCTCTCCTCGCGCTCCATGTCGATAAAGTCGACGATGACGATCCCTCCGACGTCCCGCACGCGAAGCAATCGTCCGATTAACGCCGCCGCCTCCAGATTCGTTCGGAACACGGTATCCTCCAAATTGTCGGAGCCGGTGAATTTGCCCGTATTGACGTCGACGACGGTGAGCGCCTCCGTCTCTTCCCAGATCAAATAACCGCCGCTTTGCATCGGAATGCGCTTCGAGAAGGCCGCCTCGATCTGTTCCGATACGCGAAACTCCTGGAAGATGCCCCGGCCTCCGCCGCCGCGGTACAGCTTGACCCGGTCGTCGAAGGAGGACGAAATGTCGCGCAGCAGTTCCGCCGCTTCGCCGAACCGTACAGAATGGTCGATCCAAAGCTCGTCCATATCGGAGGAGAACGTATCGCGGATGACCCGGTGCAGCAGCCCTTCCTCGCAATGCAGCATGGCCGGCGCGACGGCTCCAGCCGCCTTTTCCCCAATCGTTCTCCAGCGCTCGCGGAGCTTGGAGACGTCCGCCTGCAGCGACTCCAGCTCCTCCCCTTCGGCCGCGGTCCTCATGATAATGCCTTCCTCGCCCTGCCTGATCCGCTCTCCCGCCAAGCGCAGCCGTTCGCGCTCCGCCTCGCTTGCCACCTTCTTGGACACCCCGACGTAGTCGGCGAACGGCAGGTAGACCAGCCATCGGCCCGGCAGGTTGAAATGCGTCGTCACTCTCGCGCCTTTGCCGCTAAGCGGATCCTTGACCACCTGCACGATCAAGTCCTGACCTGGCTGCGCCAGCTCGCGTATGGACGGCTTGTTCTTCGGTTGCTTATCCGCATGCGGATGCAGCATGTCGTCGATGTACAAAAAGGCGTTTTTGCCGATTCCGATATCGACAAAAGCCGCGTCCATGCCCGGAAGCACGTTAACGACCTTGCCCTTGTAGATGTTGCCGACGAGGCTGGCTCCGCCCGAGCGCTCCATAAAAAACTCCGTCAGCAGCCCGTTCTCCAGAACGGCCGTTTGCAGCGTATCGCCTTCCACGTGCATCAGCATTTGCTTCATAAAACCCGTCCTTTATGATGGTATTACCCTATTCTAGCCCAAAAGCTCGCGGACTGCACGAGTAGGATTTAATCCCGATAGGCAGCTCTCCACGATCTGCTGCTCCGCCAGCACGCGCAGGTCCTTGCCCGACTTCTCCATCACGTAGACCAGGTGGTAGCGCTCGCGATTAAACCGTTTCGCGACGGACAGAATCGACTGCTCTCCGCTCACGATGATCGGCGTGGCCTTCCGCCCCCGGTCAAGCGCCTCCGAGACGGCTCTATGGCGATGCGTCAAGAATCGCACGAACAAATAAGGCACGTTGCGGTAATACGTCCAGTTGCTCAGCAGCAGAAATACGCCAACGACGAGCAGGTTCAATTGGATGCCGTCTTCCCAGCCAAGCAGCAGCGGAGCTGCCGCGCCGCCGATCATGACGAGGCTGAACGCCAAGCTAAGCCGCGCCGACCAGAGCAGCGTGCGGTAATAATCGACAAATACGCTGAGCAGCGCATGCGTCAGCTTGCCGCCGTCGAGCGGATGGATGGGCAGCAGATTAAACAAAGCGATCATCAGATTCGCCTGGACCACGTAGTCGGCCCAAGGCTCGCTCCATAATCCGATCGCGCCGCAGCCCCATGCGAGCAGCCCCATCCACACGTTCTGCAACGGTCCTGCGACGGCGACAAGCGCTTCCTCCTTGGCATTGGCCCCTCCCGCTTCCACCTCGGCGACGCCTCCGAACGGCAGCAGCTTGATCTCCCTGATCCGCCAGCCAAGTCCCCGGGCTGCGAACACGTGTCCAAGCTCGTGGACGAACACGATCAAGAACAATACGGCCAATTCGGCGAAATAGCCGGTCATGGCGGAAGCCAACATCACCATGACGAATAACGGATGAATCGACCAAGCGATGCCTCGCCACTTAATCAAGCGTAATCACTTCAAGCGGGTCTATATATCGATCGTCTTGCTTGACGGAAAAATACAACAGGCTTTGTCCGCTTTCGTTCGCCTTCTTCAGCTTTCCCACGGAATCCCCGGCTTCCACCCAGTCGTTGACCGACACGCTGGAGGCTCCGAGCTTGCCGTATACCGACACGCGATTGTTGGCGTGCTGGATAAGAACCTGCTCTTCCGTCACCATGATGACCCTGCCCGTCTCTACCGCCGCAACGGGCGCTTCTGAGTCGCCTGCC
>JAQSXN010000453.1 GCA_029256665.1 Paenibacillus sp. | reverse complement strand
GGCCTTCAGCTCGGCGGCTTACGATTATCTGCTGGACAACTCGGAGATGATTGTCAGGGCGTACGGCATCACGGCGCTGACGACGATCGTCGGCACGTCCGCGAGCCTTGTGATCACCTCGATGCTGGCGTATCCGTTTTCGCGCAGAGATTTGCCGGGCGGTCTCGTCATCGCTTTTATCGTATTTTTTACGCTGCTGTTTAACGGCGGACTCGTGCCGACTTACATGATTTATACGCAAATGTTCCATATCAACAATACGCTGTTCGCCCAGCTCGTGCCATGGCTTCTCATGAACGGCTTTAACGTGCTGCTGATGCGCGCCTTCTTCATGAACAGCATTCCGACGCCGGTCATCGAATCCGCAAGCATCGACGGCGCGGGCGAGTTTAAAATTTATTCCAGCATCGTCCTGCCGCTGTCGCTGCCTATTATGGCCACTGTAGGCCTGTTCCAGGGACTCGCGTATTGGAACGACTGGAATAACGGGCTCGTGTTCGTCAACGACGCGAGGCTGTTCAACCTCCAGAACGTGCTGAACAAAATCATGAGCGACATCGAGTTTCTTTCGAGCAACTCCGGCATGGGCGGCTCCGCCGCGGCGGCTTTGCCGAGCGAGACGTTCCGGATGGCCATCGCGGTGATCGGCATCGTGCCGATTCTGATCGCGTACCCGTTTTTCCAAAAATATTTCGTGAAGGGGCTGACGATCGGAGCCGTCAAAGGCTGATCGCCGCCGCAGGGAGGGAGAGCTCGACATGATCGGATTATGGCATGCCATCGCAAACACGCCTAAGATGAGGCTCAAATTTCAATTCAAAATCGCGCGCAAAACGGGGTATACGCTCGACATCGCTTCGGAGCCGCTTGCGATCCCGTTTAAGGTGGACTCCGTCGCGGTGGAAGGAAATACGCTACGCGGGACGGCCGGCGCTTTCTGGATGCCGGGGCAATCCATCGTCGTGAAGCTAACGTTCGACGGGGATGGGTTTGAAGGAGAAATGACGATTCCGGGAATGGGCAGACTCCCGCTGCAAGGGAGCAAGGGCCGCGGACCGTTCTTGTCGGAGGAATTGATCGATACCGTATTGCCGCTGCGCAAAAACGAAATTCCGGCGCGATCCGACGAGGAGATCGACCGCGAGGTCGAAGCCCTCTTGGGCCGCATGACGCTCGAGGAGAAGGTCGGCCAGCTGTTCCAGGTGCCGGCTTCGAACTTCTCGTTCGGCGGAGCGGTGGAGACGGATCCGCCGGAGAAGCTGGTCGCGGAAGGCCGCGCGGGCTCCGTACTGGGCGCTTTCGACGTCGCCCGCGTGTTCGAGCTGCAGAAGCTGGCGGTGGAGAAGTCGCCGCACGGCATCCCGCTGCTGTTCAACGCGGACATCATTCACGGCGCGCAGACGATCTTCCCCGTGCCGCTCGCTTGGTCTTGCAGCTGGGAGCCCGAAGCGGTCAAGGAAGCTTGCGCGATCGCGGCCAAGGAAGCGAGCGCGTCGGGCACCGTATACAATCATGGACCGATGGTCGACATCGGCCGCGACCCGCGCTGGGGACGCGTAGTGGAAGGCGCTGGAGAGGATCCTTATCTGGGAGCGTTGATGGCGAAAGCTCAGGTGGAAGGCTTTCAAGGCGCAACGCTCGCCGATCCGGAGACGATCGTCGCCTGCCTGAAGCACTTTATCGCATACGGCGCGGCGGAGGGCGGCCGGGATTACAATACGGTCGATATTTCCGAGATGGCGCTTCGCAACGTGTTTCTGCCGCCGTTCCAGGCGGGACTCGAAGCGGGAGCGGCTTCCGTCATGAACAGCTTCAACATTTACCAAGGCGTCCCCGTGGCGGCGAGCGAGCCGCTCCTTAAGGAGCTGTTGCGCGGAGAGCTTGGATTTGACGGCGTGCTGATCTCCGACTACGGCGCGGTGGAAGAAATCGCCGTGCACGGACATGCCCGGGACGCGCGCGAAGCGGCGGGCATGGCCGCGAGGGCGACGATGGACATCGAGATGGCGACGCGATCGTACGAATTCCTGCCGGAGCTGGTGGAAGCCGGCGTCGTGCCGGAGGCAACGGTGACGGATTCCGCTCGCCGCATTCTGCGCTTGAAATACAAGCTGGGACTGATGGATGACCCGTACCGGTACGTGAGACCGGAGAAGGAGCGCGACTACCATTTTAACGAAGAGCATCTGCAAGCGAGCCTCGAGCTCGCGCGCAAATCGGCGGTGCTGCTCCATAACGACGGCACGCTGCCGATTCGTTCCGGGAAGGCTGGCCGCTTGGAACGGATCGCGCTGATCGGGCCGTTTGCCGACAGCCGCGATTTGCTCGGACCTTGGCAGTTTTCGCGATTCAGCCACGAGACGGTCACGCTGTACGAAGGGCTGCTCGGCAAAGGCATTCCGCCGGAGCGGCTGCTCTATGCGCAGGGCTGCGGCGTGGAAGAGCCGCTACCCGGCGGCATCGAAGCCGCGTTGGAGCAGGCCGCGACGGCGGATCTGGTCGTGCTGGCGCTTGGCGAGAGCAGCGACATGTCCGGCGAGGCGGCCTCGCGCCTGAGCATTGGACTGCCGGAGCCCCAGCTCCGTCTTGCGGAGGCGGTGCTTGCGCTTGGCAAGCCGGTCGTGCTCGTCTTGACCAACGGACGTCCGCTTGTGCTCGGCGAGCTGGGAGAACGCGCTAATGCGATTCTCGAAACTTGGTTTTTGGGCTCTCAGGCGGGTAACGCGATCGCGGATCTGCTGACGGGAGATTATAATCCGTCCGGCAAGCTGACGATGAGCTTCCCGGCGCATGCCGGACAGGTTCCGGTGTATTACAACGGCTTCCGGACGGGCAGGCCGGTGACGGATAGCAACGCGAACAGCAAGTTTATATCCAAATACATCGACGGTCCGAACGAGCCGAAGTATCCGTTCGGCCACGGGCTGAGCTATACGACGTTTACGTATTCGGGCGTACGGGCTGACCGTGCCTCCATTGCAGGCGACGATAAGCTGACCGTGACGGTAACGGTAACGAATGCGGGCAGCGTAGCCGGCGTCGAAACGGTACAGCTCTATATCCAGGACGTCCACGGCAGCATCGTCCGTCCGGTGAAGGAGCTGAAGGGCTTTCGCAAGCTGCGTCTAGAGCCGGGCGAAAGCAAGGTTGTCGCGTTCGCGATCGGCGTCTCGGAGCTGCGGTTCTGGTCGCCGGCGAACGGTTACGCGGCGGAGCCGGGTGCGTTCGTCGCTTATGTCGGGACGAGCAGCGCGGATACGCTTTCGATCGGCTTTGAGTGGACTGGCGCGTGATTGAGCTGACGAGAAGGAGGATGACAAAATCATGAGCGAGCAAAAGAAAAGGGATTTAAAGGCTTTGATCGCGGAGATGACGTTAGAGGAAAAGGCGGGACTATGCTCCGGTCTGGATACTTGGCATACGAAAGGGGTGGAGCGGCTGGGCATTCCGTCCGTCATGGTAACGGACGGTCCGCACGGCCTCCGCAAGCAGCGGGCAAACGCCGATCACTTGGGCCTGTTCGACAGCGTGCCGGCTACCTGCTTCCCGTCGGCGGCGGGAGTCGCCAGCTCCTGGAACCGCGAGCTGATCCGGCGGATGGGCGAGGCGCTCGGCAAGGAATGCCAGGCGGAGAACGTCGCGGTATTGCTGGGACCGGGAGCCAACATTAAACGTTCGCCGCTGTGCGGCCGCAACTTCGAATATTTTTCCGAGGATCCGTATCTGTCCTCGGAAATGGCGGCCCATCACATTCTTGGCGTGCAGAGCCAGGGCGTGGGCACGTCGCTCAAACATTTTGCGGCGAACAATCAAGAGCATCGCCGGATGACCTCGGACTCCGTCGTGGACGAGCGGACGCTAAGGGAAATATACCTCGCCAGCTTCGAAGGGGCGATCAAGCAGGCGCAGCCTTGGACGGTGATGTGCTCCTACAATAAGGTCAATGGCGAATTCGCGGCGGAGAACGAGTATCTGCTGACCTCCATTCTGAAGGAAGAGTGGGGACACGATGGGTTTGTCGTATCCGACTGGGGCGCGGTCAACGACCGGGTTGCGAGTCTTGCAGCGGGCATGGAGCTGGAGATGCCGTCCAGCCACGGCGAAGGAGATCGCGCCATCGTTCAGGCCGTCAAGGACGGAAGGCTGCCGGAGGAGAAGCTGGAC
>JAQSXN010000452.1 GCA_029256665.1 Paenibacillus sp. | reverse complement strand
CCCGGAAGCCGTGTTTTTCGTAGTAGCCAATATGGTCCGTCGTCAAATAAACCTTCGAATAGCCTATGCGGCCAGCCGTCCGTCTCGCATGCAGCAGCAACGCTGCACCCAAACCCCGTCCGAGGAGACTCTCATCGATAAACAATGGCGCGATCCACGGCGACAGGTCTTTTTGCATCAGCGACTCCTGCTCGATCAGCAGAAAAAAACCCATAATGCGGTCGTTATGCAGCAGAAGGAACGTCAGCGGCAGAGCGTTCGGCGTAGCCAAGCCCGGACTGATTCGTCTGTACTCCGACCTGATCGGGATTCCAATCCGCGTCGTGATCGGCAAAGACGCGGTTAACGGCAACGTCGAATATGTGGAGCGATCCGAGGGCGTGAAGCAACTCCTCTCCATGGAAGAAGTTTTGGCTCGTTTCTAAAAATATATGAAAGTATAAGTTTTCTCTATACTGGGCTTATATTTCTCGGAATGTAACGCGCTGCGCCACCAAA
This sequence comes from Paenibacillus sp., assembly GCA_029256665.1. GTDB lineage: Bacteria > Bacillota > Bacilli > Paenibacillales > Paenibacillaceae > Pristimantibacillus. Next base: position 3,670 of record JAQSXN010000452.1, on the reverse strand, counting down.
GGACGGCGACAGCCGTTTCACCTTGGTTTGCGCCTCGAATAAATTCTAACGGTTGCCGCAGAGCCTAATGGGTCCAAAATGGCGGTTTTTCCAGGCTAACGGTTGCGGTGGAGCTTAATGGGCGGAAAAGCAGCGGAATCGGCGTAATTATTAAAGAATAAGCGCCACGGCAACCGTTACAAAATTTTATTCGTTAAATGGTCAGTATTAGGCTCCAGGGCAACCGTTAGGCAGCCCGACGTGCGGGAAGAGAAGCCGAGAGGCGGCGCGCCAACGGCTCAAAACAAAAAAGTGGTGGCACGGGAAGCGTGTTTCCGGTGCTGCCGCTTTTTGCGTTAAAGCGGCTATTAAGTTTTACCCTCTTGTCGTTGGGCAGCCTGCTGCGCGCGCCATGCCGTCGGCGTCAGGCCCGTATATTTCTTGAACGAGGTGGCGAAATTTTGGCTGGAGGAGTAGCCGAGGTCATGCGCCACGCCGGTGACGCTCGCCTCGGGAAGAGACAACAGCGCGCACGCCTCGTCCACGCGGACCCGATCCATGTACGCGACGGGCGTCAGGCCCGTATGCCGTTGGAACGCCCGGTGGAAGTGGGTCGGGCTGACGAGGCAGTATGCCGCGAGCTCCGCGATGGCCGGCCGCCATGCCGGCTCGTTCTCCATTCGGGACACGAGCTCGCGAAGCTTGCGCTGCAGGTCGTCGGCCATGCCCGGCGCCTTGGCGCCCGGGCGGACGGCGAGCAGCAGCAGCTCCAGAATCGAATGGCGGATGATCATGTTGCGCAGCGGTCCGCCTTGCTCGAGTCCGTCTTTTATCCTGGCAAAAACGTCCCTTGCCCGAAAACCCGCATTGACGACGCGCGGCAAAGATTTCAACTCCGCCGAGATCGCGTTGACGTCATGTCCATCCAGCCCGAGCCATCCCGCTTTGTCGGGCTCCCTTATGATGAGCCACCAGAATTTGCTTGGCTCGATGACGTCGCGGTTCCCCCGGTGCCGCTCGCCCGGGCGAGCGTGAAACAGCTGTCCCGACACCGTCTCGTAGGCGGTTCCGTTCATTTCCCAGACGGCTTGGCCCTTCTCCATCCAGACGAACTCGTAGCAGCCGGGATGATCGTGCTCCTGCAGGCCGAGCGTTGACCGCAAGCTTTCGCTTCCCAGCATAACGAATTCCGGCAAGCCGTCGATCGTTCCGTCCCGTTCCGTCTCGTAGGTGTACCTCATCCGTCGCAGCTCCTTCCCGAATGTTTTAAATACTACTCGTTGTTTGCGAGAACGTCAACGAAGCAGAGCCGGCTTTATACTAAAGGCGAATCAATATCAAGGAGGTTACTAGTATGACGACTAAGGTACAACGGGATTACGAAATAACGGCGGCGGACAAGGAAACGTTCCAACGGGACGGCTATTGGATTAGTCCGAAGCTGCTGGACGATGAGCAGATCGCCAAGCTGAGGGAGGCCCACGAGCGTATCTGGTCGGGCCGATACGACGGCGACGGCTACCCGATGAACGGAAGCTACGTGCCGTCCGCCAATCCGCTGGCGCTGCGAAAGCTGGACAACGGCTGGTGGGTCAACGATGAAGTGCGGAGCGTCGTGACCGATCCGTGGATAGGCAGGTTGTGCGCCGATTTGCTGGAAGTGGACGAAATCCGTCTATGGCACGATCAGGTGATCTACAAGCCCGGAGCGGGCGAAGCGGAGACGAAAGCGGGCAACGTCGGCTGGCATCAGGATTACGGCTATTGGCAAAGCGCGAGCACCTCGGAGATGATTACCGTGTGGATCGCGTTGCAGGACACCGATCTGACCAACGGCGGCATGTCGACGATTCTCGGCTCGCACAAGTGGGGGCTAATTCCGGATAGCGACACGTTCTTTAATCAAAACATGGATGAACTCAAAGCCAAATACGCCGCCCTCGGGCACGATTGGGTGGAGGAACCGTGTATCCTGAAGGCGGGCCAGGCGAGCTTCCACCATGCGTTGACGTTCCATGGCTCGGGCGCCAACCGGACGCCGGATCCGCGTTTGTCGATCGTCGCACACGTGATGCCTGGCGGCACGGCGTACAAAGCGAACGTGCAGCGCCACGACAACGTTCGTCTGCTGGGTCCGCGTCCGTACGACGGGCAGCCGTTCGAGGGGGCGTACTGGCCGACATTATTTAAGAGGTAATGCGGCAAGGCAATCAAGCGTTAACGTAAATCGGGAGCAGGCCCTGCGGCATGCTCCTGTTCGGCGTGATCTAATGGCTCCGAAAGCATCCGCCTCAAGGACAGTCGGGCGCTGCAAGAACCCTAATCCGAATATTTTCGCGCAGATACAACTTTTCCCAAAACCCGACGTCTAATAAAGAAAAGAGAGGATGAGGGATAGAACAATGCGAAGAAAATGGTCTGGATTCATGCTCGTATTTCTATTAAGCGTAAGTTTCTTGGCGCCTGCAGGCGAGATTAAAGCCGCAGCCGCAAGCGTAAAGGTTACGCTGCCGAAATTCGAGGTCAAACTGAATGGTCACGCGGTAGAAAATCAGTACAGGGAATACCCGCTCCTTGTTTATCGCGGCATCACTTATTTTCCGATGACTTGGAACGATACCAGAATGCTTGGTCTGGAGACAACCTGGTCGCAAGCAGCCGGCTTAGGCATAAAGCAAAGCCAAGTGACCTCTTCATATGCTCCTTACAAAACGAGTAATCGCAATAAGTCTACATACAGCGCCACGATTGCCGCATCGGCCATCACGGTCAACGGCAAGGCGATCCATAACGCAAAGGAATCGTATCCATTGTTAACCTTCCGGGACATTACCTATTTCCCGCTAACCTGGCGGTTCGCGCATGATGAATTCGGATGGGATTACAAGTGGAGTACGGCCGGCGGACTTAGCATTACGTCCCATAACCCGCAGTTGCAATCGGCAGGCCTCCCGGCTGGTGCCGCTAATAACGATGTCATCCTCTTTGAGGGATATTATTATTTTGTTGAGAAGAAGGGATCGACCAACCATATCTATCGGGCTCAAGGCAAGCAGCCGTCCGCAAAGGAAGAACTGCACGCGTATACTTTCGATAAAGAGAACGAATGGCAACCCGAAAAGGTATCCTTTCAAATCCGGGATAACGATCTATGGTTTACTTATCACCGCGGCGAAGGAGTGATGGGTTCCGACGAATTTTTCAAAATCAATGACAATGGGAAAGCGGAGCTATTATACTCCGGTTATTACGAATTCCGCGATACCCCCTATGGAACAGTAATCAACAACCGTGGCTCTGATAATGATTATGGCAACCTGTTTCTTCAGCAAGGTGAAAAACGCAAGCCGTTGGGCGAACCGGAAGTGAATTGGGGCTATTTTCATCCTGACGCTATCACTGTCGTTGACGACGCCGTCTACGTGTTAAGCCATTTCGAGAGAAATCCGAGTTTCATCTATAGAATTAATCTGGTAACGAATAAGACGGAAAAAATCGTGGATGCGGCAGTCGACTTTTTCCGAATTTTCGATAACAAGCTGTACTATATCAATAAGGATGACAACAACGCGCTATATTCCTCTAATCTGGACGGGACGAATAGGATGAAGCTGTCCGAACATGCCGTTTCATGGTTTGATCATATAGACGGCCAGATCTATTACACATCGGAAAAAAGTTCAAACCAGTT
>JAQSXN010000451.1 GCA_029256665.1 Paenibacillus sp. | reverse complement strand
AACGGAGTGAACCGGGCTTCGGAAACATTAAAAGCGGTAAGGAACTTATCGAACAACTGCTGCTCTTGCGGTTCTGGCTCGCCATCCGCAAGGGAGGAGTCGATCAAGTTGATCAGGATGCAAATCTTTTGGGCATCGGTCAGAATAGGCGCCGCTTCCTGCAGGAAGCGCTCGATCGGATTCGAACGAATGTATTTCATTGCGCGGTCCAGCAACTGGCGGTTGTTAGCTCCGACGCCGATGACGCCGTTATTTTCTTCGCCGCCAAGAACGGCGAGCAGATGTCCGATTTCCTCGTGGTCCATCTCGCCATCCGATTTCATCATGTAGAGAAGCGATGTCGCGAACGCGAAATGCGGCGTCATGCCCTCCGTGCTTTTGTCCCCTTTGAACATATCAAACAATCCCATTCGATAATGCCTCCCATAAGTACGTTGTTTTACCGAATTTCGGCTGAACGAAGCTCGGACTACCCCTTGTACGATTGACTCGGACTCGCGTTTCACTATTTAAAAAATTATTTTTGCAGATTGTCAAACGATTCCTGAATCGGTACGATTAGACTATACATAACCGCGAGAGGGAGATTAATCATGTTGATATACGATAGAATGTTAGGAAAATCCATATCCGGAGGGCCATTGCGAATCGACACCGTACCGGATGCAGCGGGCGGCGTCCGAGCGGGAGAAGAGTTGACGGGGAACGTCGTTTTCCGCGGAGGGGGATCGATCAGCCGGATAACCTCGCTCACGCTCCAGCTCGTATCCGAATTCGCGTTCAAGCGGGACAACAAGATTGTCACCGAACGAGGCATCATCTACCACCAATCGTTTGCCGCGGACGTGACGATCGCGCCAGGCGACGAACGTCGGATCCCGTTTCGTCTTCCCATTCCGATCGAAACGCCGGTGACCATGAGCGGCTCCAAGGTGTGGCTCGAGACGGTCGCCGATGTTGGCATGGAGCCTCCCAAGGGGGACAAGGACGATCTGCCGATCTTGCCTCACCCCATCGTGCAAGCCTTCCTCGATGCCGTTAAGCTGTTGGGACTACGTCTCGATGAAGTGAAGGTGATGCGCTTGCCCCATATCCGTACTGGATTTCCGTTCGTGCAAGAGTTCGAATTCAAACCCCGGCTGCCTTCGCCGCTTGACGAACTCGAGTTTTATTGCACGGCGAGAAACTCCGAGGAAATCGATTTTTACATCGAGCTGGACCGCAGGACAAAGGGACTTGGAGGCTTGTTTGAGGAGGCGTTTAATTTGGACGAACGCCAGATCAAGCTGACGGTTGGCAGAGACTATATCGGGCGCCCAGAGCAATTGGCCGACTTCCTAGCAGATCGATTTCGTCCTCATCTTAACATGTAATATACGAATGAGCCAAAAACAGGCGTTGTCCGGCCCAGGCGATGCCTGTCTCTTTCTCATGCGGAAAAATCATTACTTCGCCATTAAAACCGCCATCTTTGCGTCCGTGTTGGAGTTCGGAGCCGGGGTATAAATGCTGCACCTCAAGTCGGCGTTACCGTGAACGTGCAGCGACGTTAATTGGAACAACATCTTGCCGGCGTTGGCGTGACGGAATTCCAGAAGCACCTCCGGCGCGTAGCTGACGTTGCCGGCGCTCCATAGCTGATTAAATTCAGGATAGGCTGCCGTCATTTCCTCCAGAAACCTCTCGTACCATTCATCATCGGCATATTGTCCGTAGTACGCGCGGAACATGGCCAGATATTCGGTCGCAAAGCTCTCCCAATTGACCGCCAGTCTTCTGAATTCACGCCTCGCGAACAACAGCCGGATCATGTTGCGCTCATCTGCCGCAATATTCCCGAACTCTATAAACACGCGCCCCGCGGCCGCGTTCCAAGCGACGATGTTGCATCTTCGGTCGGATATGACGGCGGGGCAGCAACGAAGCTCCGCAATCATCCGAGACAGCGACGGACTGATGTCGGGCACTTCATCCTTGGGGATGCTTGCCGGGGATCCCGAATCGCGCGCAAGAGCGAATATGTATTTCCGTTCGTCCGGCGTCAGCCGCAGCGCCGTCGCCACGGAGTCAAGCACAAGCGGGGACACGGAGATGTCGCGCCCTTGCTCGAGCCAGGTATACCAAGTGGAGCTGACATTGGCCAGGGCTGCTACTTCTTCCCGCCTCAAGCCCGGCGTTCGCCTTCGCGTTCCCTCGGGCAATCCGACCGTGGCGGGCGAGAGGCGGGCTCGCGCGGATTTCAGAAATTCGGACAACACTTGAAGCTTGGTTTGACGATTCATGCGGGTTCCTCCGTTCCTTCACTATGGTATTCATTATACTAGGATAAACAACAACTTGTAATAGGATAAATCGTATGGCATGATGGGTACCACAACAATCCGGCATGGAGGGATTCACGATGGAACGAGTCGTCATTACAGGCATGGGCGCCATAACGCCGCTTGGATTAGGGGTTGAAGAAATGTGGGATCGGCTTGTTCAAGGCGTATCCGGCGTGAGGCGGATCGACGCGTTCGACGCGGACGGCTACAAGGTGAGGATCGCTGCGACCGTGGGAGGCTTCGACGGCAATACGTTATTCGGAGTAAAAGAGTCGCGAAGAATGGATCGCTTCACCCAGTTCGCCTCGGCCGCTGCCGATCAGGCAATCGCCGATGCCGGGCTGGACCTGGACGCCATGAACCGCGAACGGATCGGCGTCTATGTGGGGTCAGGCATTGGAGGCATCCAATCGCTGGAGGAGCAGCATGCGACGTTGCTTGCCAGAGGGCCAGGCAAAGTAAGCCCTTTGCTCGTTCCCATGATGATCTCCAATATGGCGGCGGCGACGATCAGCATACGGCACGGCTTGCACGGGCCGACGATGTCGCCCGTTACGGCCTGCTCGATCGGCAACACGGCAATCGGCGAAGCGTTCCACCGCATACAAGCGGGAAGATCGGACATCATCTTGGCCGGGGGCGCGGAAGCTGCCGTGACGGGTATCTCGCTGGCCAGCTTCGCCAACGCGACCGCGCTTTCGAAGCGCAACGACGATCCCGCCGGCGCAAGCCGCCCGTTCGATAAAGACAGGGACGGCTTCGTCTTGGGGGAAGGCGCCGGCATTCTCGTGCTTGAATCGTTAAGCCATGCCAAGCGGCGCGGCGCGCGGATTCATGCCGAAATCATCGGGTACGGAGCCAGCTCGGACGCCTACCATATGGTGGCTACCCATCCTGAAGGCGACGGCGCTTACAGAGCCATGCGCGAAGCGCTCGAGGATGCCGGCATCACGCCGGCCGACGTGGACGTGATCAGCGCCCATGCGACAAGCACGGAGCTCGGAGATCGGTCGGAAACGTCAGCCATTAAGCGTCTATTCGGAGCGGATGCCTACCGCGTCCCGGTCACCGCCAACAAATCCATGTTAGGCCATCTGCTCGGAGCGGCGGGAGGCGTGGAGGCGATCGCCCTGATCAAAAGCTTGCAGGAAGGCTTGATACCGCCGACCGTCAATCTGCGGGAGCCAGATCCGGCATGCGATCTCGACTATGTTCCGAACGAATCGAGAGCGGCAAATATGCGGATCGGCATTTCGAATTCGTTTGGCTTCGGAGGGCATAATGCGGTTATCGTGATAAGATCGTATGAAGATGTTTAGAATGGACTGCGACATTCGATAAAGTCGGGAGCGTTCGGTTGCGACGAATGCTTCTTTTTTTTTGAAAGAATGCAGCGAAAAAAGGCCAAGGGCCGTCTAATAGGGTGGAGGTGATGATCCAGTGAAGCCGGCCGGCTTGAAAATAACCGATACTTTACCTCGCGACCCCGCCGCGGCGCTAGAACTGCTGATGGAACAATATGGCGCGACCGTGATGCGCACCGCCTACTTTTATACGGGCGATCGGCATCTCGCCGAAGATATCGCCCAAGAAGCTTTTTTGCGGGCCTATCGCAAATGGACATCCTTTAGAGGAGAAAGCAGCGTCAAGACATGGTTGACGGCCATTACGGTCAACCTGTGCAGAGACAAGATGGGCGTTCGCATGTTCGACGAGCAACCGACGGATCCGTCGACCATGGAGCGAGGCAGACCGATAAACGCAGAAGAACAAGCGCTGGAGAGGTTCCGCAATAGCGTAGTATTGCAGCATGTGCTTCAATTGCCGCTGCCTTATCAAGAATCCCT
>JAQSXN010000450.1 GCA_029256665.1 Paenibacillus sp. | reverse complement strand
GACGAGATTGTATCCGGCCGTACCGATCCTTGCCGGCGTCGGAAAAAGCAGCTTGGAAATATATCCAGCATCGCCGAGCAGCTGCCAGACGATCAGCAGCGTAACGGGAAGCAGCGCGCCTTTGACGAAGGTTATCGTTCTCTTCCGGGCCTGCCCTGCAGCAGCGGGGATACCGGTCGTACCCGCGCTTGCCGCAAGCAGCTCTCCTTGGTGGCTCATATGCCGATCCCCTCCGTTTCCGTCATATGACCGAGCTGTCGACCAGCTCGAGCTCTTCGATTTTTTCAAATTCGTTCAGCACCTTGTAGCGCAATTGCTGAAACGATGTACTCGCTTTTTTGCGCGGAAAGGGCAGGTCGACGGGTACGACCGCCCGGATCGCTCCGGGACGCGGCTTCAGGATGACGATGCGGTTCGCGAGAAAAACGGCTTCGTCGATATCATGCGTGACGAAAATCATCGTCGTCCGGTTTTTTTGCCAGATGTCCAGCAGCACCTCCTGCATATGCGCTCTCGTAAAAGCGTCCAGCGCGCCGAACGGCTCGTCGAGCAGCAGCACGTCCGGGCTTCTTAGCAGCGCCCTTGCGATGGCGACCCGCTGCGCCATCCCGCCGGACAGCTCTCGCGGATACGACTTTTCGAACCCTTTCAGCCTGACAAGCTCGATCAGCTCGTCGACCTTCTTTCTCACTTCCGGCTTCTCGAGCGACAGATTCGCGGCGATGTTTTTTTCCACCGTCAGCCAAGGGAATAACCGCGGCTCCTGAAAAATAAACCCTTTTTCGATGCTCGGCCCGTCAATGGGCTTGCCGTTCAGAAGCACCGTGCCCTCGTAGTCGGTATCCAGTCCCGCCACGATCTTGAGCAGCGTGCTCTTGCCGCAGCCGCTCGGACCAATGATCGTCACGAATTCGCCTTGCTTGACCTTCAGCTCGATCCGGTTCAAAGCGACGACATCTCCCGCCGGGGCTTTAAACGTCTTGTTCAGTTGATGGACTACGAGTATGTCGTTAGCCATGCGACCCCTCCTCGGTATTCATTATTCACACCTGAATACTTGGTATTAAAGCCAATAAAAAAAGACTTAACGTCATGCGGGCGCGCAGATGCCTGCTTCGCCTGTCGCATACGTCAAATCTCCAGTCGTCTGGTAGACTTGCATGTTGACATGGTCCGTATCACAAGTTGAATCGCGATTCGGTTTGTATGTTGACTATTTTTACACGAGCGATCGAGCGTTGTCAACATCATTTTTCGGAGGTGGCGGTCCGACTGGCCGTTTAGCCTCGAACAATGCCGTGATAGCCGCTACGTCCATGTCTACCGGCACTTCGTAGCCCGGCATGCGCTGGAGGGTGAGCCCTTGAATCAAGCTGACAAAATAAAAAGCGAGCTGCAACGGATCGCCGTCGACGATCGTGCCGTTGCCGATTCCGTCGCGCATGATGCTGGCAACGGGTTTTAAATTTTCGGTAAACCGATCCGTTACCGCGCGCCTGATCTCATGCGGGGTCGCGTCGGAGAGACGGGCGCTTTGCATTAGGATGGTAAACGCCCAGCTCGTCTGGATGGACAACCAAGAGGAGCATATCAACGTCAGTTTCGTCAACGGCGGGAACGTCGCCTTGGAGATTTCGGTGACATGCTGCCCGTACGTCGTCTGTCCTCTGCGAAGAACCTCGCTCAATATTTCGTCCTTGGATTCGAAATAATGATAGACGTTGCCGACGCTGACTTTGGCCTCGCCCGCGATATCTTGAATGCTTGTCGGCTGGAAGCCTTTGATCGCCATCACTTTGAGCGCGGAGTCCAGAATGTGCTGCGCTTTGCGTTCTCTGGCGATCCGGTCCTTCTCCGGGTTTCTCGGTGACATGCCGATTCCATCCTTCCTTTCCTAAGCTTGATCACAAACGGATCGTATGGGGACATTATACAGAATATCTTGGGCATTGCACGAACATTTCCGTTATCCGCGTTACCCATTGCCAAATCCGGTCCATCGCCTTATACTCAAAGTAATTTATCTAATTCCGATAAGGAAAGTCGGTGTATCTATGAAAGAAGTGCCTATTCCTTACGTCAGAAGCAATCAAGCCGGCATCGTTTTGTCGCTCGCTGCTTTTTTTATTACGCAATCCGTATGGATCATTGCCGCTTTATTCGTTATTCAAGTGCTTGGTTTGGTCTTCGGCGCAAAGGCCAATCTATTCGTCCGCATCGCGCGCCCGTTCCTCGGAGGGCTCGTATCGCGTTCCGGCACGGAAGCGCTGGAGCTGCAACGGTTCAATAACTCGCTTGCCGTGTTGTTCCTGACGCTCTCGCTTGCCAGCCTGCTGCTCGGCTTCGGCACGGCCGGCAACGTCTTCGCCGCCATGATGGGCGCCGCCGCGCTTGCCGCTTTGCTGGGCTATTGCATCGGCTGCACGATCTACTTCCAGTACAAGCAATTCCGCGCTAAGAGACTGCGCCAGAACGGCGCTTAGGTAGGCGGTTTGTCGGCGCGAACGACAAACGCGAGTGAAACCGCCGCTTCGGCGGGCAGTTTGTCGGCGTGAGCGACAAACTCGCGCGAAATCGCCGCTTCGGCGAGCAGTTTGTCGGCGCGAGCGACATACTCGCGCGAAACCGCCGCTTCGGCGGGCAGTTTGTCGGCGCGAGCGACATACTCGTCTCACTCGCCCCACCAAAAACATCCGCTCTTCCTCCACTAAACGGAGAGAGCGGATGTTTTACGTTTTCGCCGCGGCGAACCGCCGCCGGCTATATGACATAGCTCGCTTTTTTCGCCGCTCTGGCGGACAAGTCGCGATCCATGATCCGGTCGAGAATCAGCTTCTCGAAATACGCGAAGCCGCTGTCCCGCTCGCGCGGGCGATCCAGCGTGATGAGCACGTCGAGCGCGATCCGGCCGTTCTCGATCAGCACGACGCGGTCGGCCAGCGCGACCGCCTCGCTTACATCGTGCGTTACGAGAACGGCGGTGAACCCCCGCTCCTCCCACAGCCCTTCGATCAGCTGCTGCATATCGATTCTCGTCAGCGCGTCCAAGGCGCCGAGCGGCTCGTCAAGCAGCAGCAGCTCCGGCGCCCCGGCCAGCGCCCTGGCCAGCGCGACGCGTTGGCGTTGACCGCCGGACAACACGCCCGGCCATTCGTTCGCGCGGTCGCGAAGCCCTACCTGCTCCAGCGTGTCCAGCGCTTCTTCCCTGCCAGCCGCCGTCGACGATTTCAGTCCGATTCGCACATTGTCCACGACTTTCTTCCACGGCAGCAGGCGAGCATCCTGGAACAACATCCGCGTATCCTCCCGGATGCCCCGCACTTCCGTGCCACTAAAGGATACGTTGCCTTCAGTCGGCGCCTCCAATCCGGCGATTAGCCGCAGCAGCGTGCTTTTGCCGCAGCCGCTTTTGCCGATCACGGCAACGAATTGGCCGGCCGGAATGTCCAGATCGATCCCCTGCAGCACGAGCTTGTCATCGAACCTTTTGCCCGCGCCTTTTATCCGAATGCCCTGCTCCAATGCCGTCATGTCCCTCCTCCCTCATTTGGCGTTCGCGTAATTCGGATTCCAGCGGAGCAGCCACCTCTCCAAGAGCTTGGCCGCGCTGTCCGACAGCTTGCCGAGCACGGCATAGACGATGATCGCGAACACGACGATGTCCAGCCTCATGAATTCCCTCGCGTTCATCGCCATGTAGCCGATCCCTTCGTTCGCGGATATCGTCTCGGCGACGATCAGCGTCAGCCACATAAAGCCGAGCGCGTACCTTAGTCCTACCAGCACGGACGACACCGCTCCGGGCATAATGACATGCCGGTAGAGCTCGAATCCGCGCAAGCCGTACACCTTGCCCATCTCGATCAGGCCAGGGTCGATGGAACGGATGCCATGCAGCGTGTTCATGTAGATAGGGAAGAACACGCCGAGCGCCACGAGAAACACCTTGGCGGCTTCGTCGATCCCGAACCAAATGATGACGAGCGGGATAAGCGCCAGATGGGGCACGTTCCTCACCATCTGGAGCGTGCTGTCCAAGAAACGGTTAGCGAAAGGAAAGACGCCGTTGATTAACCCGAATATAAACCCGATGCCGCCGCCGATCGCGAGACCCGTGAACGCCCTCTGCGTGCTGATCCAAATATGTCCAAGCAGCTGGCCGTTCTCGATGAC
>JAQSXN010000449.1 GCA_029256665.1 Paenibacillus sp. | reverse complement strand
AGCTGCCGTCGAGCGTTTTTCTGGAGCGAATGAACGAACTGCACGCCGCGCTCTCGGCAGGCGATCCCGCCGATGTCCAGGATGTTCGAAATTTGCGCGACGAAATCGCCGCGTTGGAAACGGACGCCAATTTGGGGCTGCTGGATCCCGTTTGGAATAAAATTGCGGCCAAGCTGCCGGAGAGCGCGGATGAAGCGGAGCTGAAGAAGACGTTGTTCCGCATCGTCAAGGCTGTCGGCTCCTTCCGCTATGATCCCGAAGCGTCGGATCTGGAAGCGATTCGAACGAATCCGGAATACCGGGCGGCGTTAAAGACGATCGCGGCGGCCGGGGGACATCCGGACATCGTGATGGATGACTTCCTTGTTTTCCTGTTCGGTGACGGAGCAGGGCGGGCTGGCGTAGAAGGGACGATCGCTTCAGAGCTCTCGGGCATGTCGTCCGTCGAATTGCTTGGTTTGCTTGCAAGCAACGAAGGCATCACGAACGTGCTGCTTCAGGCCACGGGCAAGATTCTTGCCGAGAAGGACGACTACGCGTTTGCCGGCATTCTGAGCGAGCTTGGCGTGACCGCGCAGGATGTAAGATCGCTTGTGCTGAACTTCCAGGTCAAGCTTCAGAAGGACGTGCCCGCAATACGAGCCATGACGGTCGCCTATCTTCGTACGGCTTCCGAAGCCGACGCGGCCGTGAGCGCCGACGGACTGGAGCATCGTTATTCGTTATCGATCGCGGGCGTTGCCGTGCCGCCGATCGCCCTCATTTGGTCGAAAGCGTCCGGAGACCCGCTGGTCGCCGTCAGCTCCGCGGGCGTCGTGACGATTCCCGCCGGCACGAAAGAGGCTTCGGCCGTCATTCGGGCCAGCCTCCGCAATCCGTATGGAGGATCGGCCAAAGTCGTCTTTGAACAAGAGGTTACCTTGAAAGCCGTGGAAGAACCCGGCGAAGGCGGGGAGTTCCCGGCGGAAGCCTTCCTCGAGCGGATGAACAAGCTTCGGGACGCTCTGCTTGCCGGCGATCCTGCGGATGTCAGCGCGGTTCGCAGCTTTAGGGATGAATGGGCGGCGCTCTCCTTTAAGAAGGACGGAAAGCTGCTCAATCCGCTCTGGAACCGGATCGCACGCAATTTGCCGGATACGGTGGATCAGGACAAGCTCAAGGAGGATCTGTTCAATATCCTCGTAGCCGTAGGGTCGTTCCGTTATGATCCCAAGGCATCCGATCTGGAGGAAATCCGTACGAATCCGGAATTCCGCGCAGCTCTGAAGACGCTTGCCGCTGCGGGAGGCGTTCAGAACGTCACGATGGATGATTTCCTCATTCTGCTGTTCGGGGACGGGGAGGAGCGAGGCGGTCTGGAGGGCGAAATGCTGGAACGCATATCGCGGATGAAACCGTCGGAGCTCGCAGTTCTATTGCTCAACAAGAAGGGTCTGAACGCGCTTGTCGCGGAATCGCTCGCCGGATTGATCGAAAAGGGCGAAGACTACCCGCTTGCCGGGGCGCTGGCCGCTCTTGGCGTACGTTCCGACGATATGAGCAGCGCGGTCAGGGGCTTCCAGTCCAAGTTCAAGCATGACGAAGAAGCGCTGAACGCGTTGACGATCGCGTATATTCGCTCGGAGGCGGTTGCGGCCGTTAAAGTATCGGATTACGGCAGGCAACACCAGTATTCGTTGTCGTTCCGCGGCATCGCGCTGCCGGACATCGCATTGAAGTGGTCCAAAGTATCGGGCGACAAAGACGTATCGGTAAGCCAGAACGGGAAAGTGACGATCCCTAAGCGGACGGAATCCGCGACGGCGGTCATTCAGGCGGCGGTTGCCAATCCGTTCGGCAGAGAAGGAAAGGTCGTATTCCAGCAGGAAGTGACGCTGGTAGGCGAACACGAGGAAGACGAAACGGAACAAAAAATCGCCGAGCTTCTTCAAGCGCTGAACGGAAAGCTGATTAAGATCGAAGAACGGTTAGCGGCCGCCAAGACCGACATTCAGAAGGTAGGCTTGCTGCTGGATACGGCGCGAGCGGGCAATAGCGCCGCAAGAGATCTGCTCAAGCTGGACGCCAGCGAGGAGCAAAGGAAAGAGGCGCTCGCCCAGATCAAGTCCAAGGTCAATGCCACGATTACGAAAATCATAAGAGCGCTTCTTGAATTCTAGAAATCGGATGACCGGCGGAACTCCGGCGGATCGCAGCACAGGGATTCGCCGGAACGCCTTCCGTCACGGATATCCGAAGGAGGTGCATACTCGCGATGTTGAAGAAAAACAACTTCAGGAAGCGATCGAGGCGCATGCGCAAGCCTGACTTTGCGGTATTGGCCCTTGGTTCATTAACGGTTATATTGTTGCTCGCATGGGGCGGATTGTATTGGCAGGATCGTTCGGCCGGCGCCGCTTCCGCGCAGAACAACGACGACGTCGAGCTGCCCGTCATTATGCTGGATCTGGACGCGACCAAGGCGCCTCAGCCGCAAGACGGCGAGGCAGGTCAAGGAAACGGGCCTGCGGTCGATCCGGCAGGAGGCCCGCAGGGGCAAGATCCCGGCAACATGCTGGAGGAACTAGCCGAGTCGCCGGGCGGCCTTCTAGGCATGGAGGAGGGTTGGCCGAACCTTCCGAATAAGCCCGCAGGAAGCGCCGGCTCGGGACAAGACGGTGCCGTGCCGACTCCGGGAACTGAACCGACCGGGAAGGGAAACGATGACGAGGCGGCGCAAGCTTCAGAAGCTCCGACTGCGAAGCCGACGCCATTGCCTACGGCCGCGCCAACTCCCAAACCGACGAAATCGCCAGGGCCGGGACCGGTCGAGACGAGCAAACCAAGCGCGACTCCGGCAACTTCGGAGAAACCGTCCGCCACGTCAACGCCGTCCCCGACGCCTGTCGTCACGCCGTCGCCGGATGGATCGGCCGGCGATCCCGTGCAGGAATACGAGTTGGAATTGCTTGGACTCCAGGCAGGCTGCATCATGGATGTGAAATCCGTGCTTCAAGAGGTTGAGGCTCAGATGGGGAAAACGGATCCTTCGGATATCGAAGCGATTCAACGAATCGGAGCCGAAGCCGCCGCTAGTCTGGAGGCGGCGGGCGCCGCTTGCGAAATCGAGTTTGACGAGGTTGCGGCAAGAGCCGGTCAAGACGGCGTGTCAGCCGGGCAAATAGAAGAGTGGAGGCAAACGTACGATGAAGTCATGGGTCAGTTGCGGGCGGAAGCGGAGCTGAAGCTGCAGGAATTGATGCTTCAATAAGTTAATCCTCTATGGAGGGAGGGCGGTTGCGGAGAACCCGTTCCATCAGGCTGCGGATCAGCTCCAGATCGTCCTTCTCCAAGGGGACTCCATCCCAATGAAGTTTTCCGATATTTAAATATTCCTTCGCGTTATGATTAATTTCGACAGGCAATTCCGCATAATCCGAAAGACCTAGCAGATAATCCGCCGATGTTCTGAGTTTCCGGGAAATCGTCTGGATGGACTCAATGGTAGGCTGTCGGTAACCGGACTCGTAGCCCGCGTACGTGCTTTTGGCAACCCCCACATAATCCGCGACTTCTTGCATGGTCAATTTCCTTTTTTTTCTTAATTGCTTCAGTCGTTGACCAAACATGGCATTTCCCCCCTCAAGTCTCGTCACGGATATCCCGTCCTTCTGTATATAGTAGTATTCTCCCAGACAGTGCAATCATAATTATATCATGATTTTAAGTTACATGTACAAGTAAACGCCATTATTCGCAAATCGGAATGCCGAACAAAACGTCCGCTCTCATTCCAATAGGGAATGGGGCGGACATTTTTGGTTTGCGCGGAGGGGATCGCTTAGCGGGCAACCCGGAACGAGACCTCGATGTTCTGGTTGTAGTTGCCGAAGCCTTGGCCGAACAGCGTGACGCCGCCGACATTGTCGGCATCCGGTTTAACCGAAATCCGCAGCGGCAGGTCATGCGCGAAAGCCGGCCGAACGTCGCCGATCGCCGTGTCGGACAGCTTGACACCGTCGATGAAGGCGCCTTCTTCCGTAACCGATATGATCTTGAGCAATCCGTATTGGGTTTTGTTCGTGGTCGGCCACCATTCCGGATTAAGCCGTCCCCGCTTGTCGCCAAAGTCGCCTGGGCAAGTCCACGTGCCAAGCGGCGCGCCGCATAGCTCGAACGAAATGTCGGACGGATATAT
>JAQSXN010000448.1 GCA_029256665.1 Paenibacillus sp. | reverse complement strand
TCCGCCTGCGAAATCTTGGAGCGGATCAGCGCCGCGATCGCCGGGTTGCCGATATCGATGTATTCGTTAACGGAACGAATCTCGCCTGTCAGCTCCTTCGTATAGGCGACCAGCTCCTGTTGCTTGCCCAGCTCTGCAAGGGCGCGTATCGTCTGCACGTGGTTGAGGAAGTCGTGGCGCTGCGCCTTGATGGAATGGAACAGGCTGTTGATTTCTTCCGTATACGTTTCTTGCGCGACTTCGACCGCTTTCTCGCGCGTGTACCTATAGTAGCGCAATGCCAGATAGGCGATGAGAAGACTTGCAATCGACAGCAATAGAATAATAAGACCCAAATTAAGAAATTGTTCGTTCAGCTTGTTTTTGATTACGTCGTAATCCGAGGAGATCGTAAGCACGTAGCTGTCCAATTGTTTGCCGAATTCATCGGAAATGTTGATTCCTTCGTCTTTTACGTATACCGGAATGAACAGCTTATAATAATGCCTGCCCCCGTTCCTATATTGCAGCGTCTGCACCTCATGGCTGCGGTTGGCTTCGCGCACGAACGCGACGTCGTCGTCGGACTTGACGGAATAATTGCCGTAAATGACGGGGCGCTGAACCAGATGCTCCTGCTCTTCGCCGCTTTCGGTCGTCGTCCATACCCCGTCAGGGAACGTGGCGGGATTGATGGCCGCGATCTCGACGATGGCTTCGCTTTCCTTCTCCAGCTCGGAGATCAGCCTCTCGACTCCCGTAACCCGGTTGTATTCGTCCAAGCCCGCGAACTTGACGTATGGATCCACGATATAATTGGTCGACCCGTCGAAGTAATAACCCCACTTATATACTTTATCCAGTTCGGTGGACGACACTTCGAACGGTCCGCTCCAGAAGTTCGCCATGGACTGTCCGAGCCATTCTTCTTTTACCGCTTCCTTTGCGAACAGCTGATGGAACACTTGATGCCAAGGATCCCAGCTTTTTGTGCTTTTGCCCAATTGGGATTCGTCGGAGGAGCGGAATAGGACGATATCGTCTTCCGTTTGCTTAAGCAGCGTAATATGCGCGATGTCGAGCTTGGCGCTCAGCTCCCTTAGCTGCTCCGTCGTCACCTTCTCCGCGTCGGGATCAAGCGCGTATTGGGCGGCGATGGCCGCGCTGCGCAGCTCCCGGCCGATCTGTTCTTCAAAGCGCTCGGCGCCCATGCGGGATTGCTCGACCGCGATCTCGATCTGTCCCGCAAGCGTGAGCAGCTCGTCCCGAAGCCCTTCTTCCAAGGTAGACTTCGTCAGAAAATAATAAACGGTGTTGTTGATGAGCACCAGCGTTACGATAACTCCGATCGCGATCAACCAAAGATTGCGTTGCATGAAATGCATCTTGCTCCTTTTCCTTATTTTTTGAACAACAGCCTTAGCGCCCAGCCGCGCTCCGCGCGCTTCCTGTACTTAGGCAAGGAGCGATAGACGCGCAGTCCTTCTTCGGCCGCGCCTTTCGCTTCGGCTTCCTTTCCCATCCGTTTGTAAACCTCGGCCATCCTGTAATAGGACTCGCAAGAGGAGGAATGGATGTCCTGAAACGATTTCAAATAGGATAAAGCCAGCTCCTGGTCGTCATTCGCGCGCATCGCCGCCAGCCTGAGATAAGGGGCGCCGAACTTCACCCTGGGATTAAGCCCGAGCGCTCTGAGCATCGCCGTTTCCCCTTCGGGCCCACGGCCTTCGGCCGCCAGCGCTTGACCTAGATCATCCCAATATTCCGCCGAATCCTCGAGCACCCGGCCCAGCGGTTCCAGCAGACGGAGCGCGGCCTCGCTTTTTTTTCTGTCGATAAGAAGGCGGGCAAGCTCCTGCTTCGCGGACACGTCGTTCGGCGAAGCGGCTATGATCCCCTTAAGCTTGCGAATTCTGGCATTCCTTTTGAAGTAGCCGAACAGACTGGGCGAGATGCCCACGAATCTCCGGTCCAAGGCATACAAAATAACGAGCAGAACGATAATGGCGATAATCGGATTGCCTAACAGCCAAGTCAGCCAAATGAATAAAAAAGTCAATTTAAACATGGACCCAACCTCCGAAAAATGTCGTTCGCCTACCAAATAATCTCGTTACATCATACCACATATAGGGAATCCGTAGCGGACACTTTGGCGATTTTTCCCCGTTCGTTCGCATATTCGGCCATCGCCCGCAACATACTACACGGGAAACATTCCCACACTTGGATCAGGAGTTGAGGACCAGATGAATAAGAACGACAAGCAGCCGGGATCCGAGGCGCGCGACGGCGCTCTTGCGCCGGGCGAGACGGAGCAGACGCTTACGGACCGCCAGGGGCATCCCATTACGGATAATCAGAACATTCGAACCATCGGCAACAGAGGACCGTCCACGCTGGAGAACTACCATTTCATCGAGAAAATATCCCACTTCGACAGGGAGCGCGTGCCCGAGCGCGTCGTGCACGGCAGGGGAGCCGGAGCGCATGGCTATTTCGAAGCTTACGGGAAGCTGGGCAAGGATCCGATCGCGTCCTATACGCGCGCAAAGCTGTTCCAGGAAGCCGGCAAACGGACGCCCGTCTTCGTCCGTTTCTCTTCCGTTATCCATGGCGGCCACTCGCCCGAAACGTTGCGGGATCCCCGCGGCTTCGCCGTCAAATTTTATACCGAGGACGGCAATTGGGATCTGGTCGGCAACAATCTCAAAATCTTTTTTATCCGCGACGCCATGAAATTCCCGGATATGGTGCACGCGTTTAAACCGGATCCCGTCACCAACGTGCAGAGCATGAAACGTTTCTTCGACTTTGTATCCCAGACGCCGGAAGCGACGCACATGATCACGTTCCTGTTCTCGCCGTGGGGAATCCCCGCCAACTATCGGCAGATGCAGGGCTCCGGCGTCAACACCTACAAGTGGGTCAACGCCGAGGGCAAAGCCGTGCTCGTGAAATACCATTGGGAGCCGCTCTCGCAGGGCATCCGCAATTTGACGCAAAGCGATGCCGAGAAACTGCAGGCCAAAAACTTCAATCACGCCACGCAGGATCTATACGAAGCGATCGAACGCGGCGATTATCCGGAATGGGAGCTGCAAGTGCAATGGATGAGCGACGACGAACATCCCGAGCTCGACTTCGACCCGCTGGACGATACGAAGCTGTGGCCGCCGGAGCAATTCCCGATGCTGCCGGTCGGCAAGATGGTGCTGAACCGCAATCCGTCCAATTACTTCGCCGAAGTCGAGCAAGCGGCGTTCGGCACCGGCGTGCTCGTCGACGGCCTCGACTTCTCGGACGACAAGATGCTGCAGGGCCGCACCTTCTCCTACTCGGACACGCAGCGCTACCGCGTTGGCAGCAACTACTTGCAGCTCCCGATCAACGCGCCAAAAAAACATGTGGCCACGAACCAACGCGACGGCCAAATGGCCTTTTATGTCGACATTGCTCCGGGGCAAAATCCGCATATTAACTACGAGCCGTCCTCGCTTGGCGGACTATCCGAAGCGGATCGCCCCGGCGCGCCGCACGAGCCTCTCTACAATGCCAAGCTGACGAGGGGGACGATCGACAGGGAAAACAATTTCGCGCAAGCCGGCGACACGTACCGCAAGCTCGAGGCATGGGAGAGAGACGAGCTGATCTCCAACCTCGTCGACGCGCTGAGCACTTGCACCGATTATATCCGCGAGACGATGATCGGCTACTTTACGGAGGCGGACGCCGACTACGGACGGCGGGTCGCCGAAGGCCTCAAGGCGATGGGCACCGCGGACGATGGCCACGTCGGCACGAAGCCGGCGAACGAAGGCATGGAGTTCGCGGACGAGCTAGGCCATTCCTCCGACAGGTACTGAGCGTGCGTTGACTTCGGCGAACGAAACAATCGGGTTAGAGCGCCGAAACCGCTGCCGTCGCGGGCCGCAACCCGAAAAATTCGGGTTAGAGTCTCTCAATCTAGCCACTGTGCGATAGGAAGCTCCAACAGTTCAAAATCAAAAAAGCCGACCGGCTGGAGCAACTGGCCGGCTTTTGGCGTGTTGGATATATATTGCAAGTAGCGGCGAATTATATCGGGTCGGATCATATTACTCTTGTCATCGTCGTTGCGACTTGGACTCGCCGCGCAATTGGACAGTAATCTCGCCTACGGACATCAGGAGGCTATCGACTCATTGCGAACAATCGGGGTATCCGCTTAAGA
>JAQSXN010000447.1 GCA_029256665.1 Paenibacillus sp. | reverse complement strand
GGAACGAGCGGAATGATGCCCGCGACGCTGAAGATGATGATCGGAGTCTTGTACAGCTTGGCGAACAGCTGGCTGATGACGGTCACGAGAAACGCGGCGATCAGCGTCGCGGGAATGACGTCGAGCCGGAGCTCGATTCCGATATAATAGACGATCCAGCCGGACATGCCGACAAAGCCGCAGCGCGCGAGCTGGCGGACCGGCGAGTTGAATATAAATCCGAACAAGGCGGACGAAACGAAGCTCGTGACGAGCTGATAAATGATATCCATGCCGAATCGAAGTCTCCTAATTGTGAGTGAGAACAACCTCTAATAGAAAATGGACAAGATCGCCGCGATGCCGGAGCCGACGGCGAAGGCGGTAAGAAACGCCTCCGCGCCTTTGGACAGCCCCGATACGAGATGGCCGGCCATCAAGTCGCGGACGGCGTTCGTAATATGAAGACCGGGCACCAACGGCATAACGGAGCCGATGATGATTTTGTCGAGATCGTGGCCGATCCCCGTCTGCACGAAACCGACCGCAAGCGTTCCGATCAACAACGCTGTCAGAAACTCCGCGAAAAACTTGATCGGCACGATGCGGTGGATGAACAGGAAAAAGAGAAAGCCCAACCCTCCCGTCGCGACAACGGGGAGGAAGTCCAGCCAGCTGCCTCCGAACATAATCAGGAAACAGCCGCTGGCGACCGCGGCAGCCAGCGTCTTCAGGCCGACCGGGTACTCTTTGCGGTCTTTGTCGACCCCCATCAGCAGCACGTGGGCCTCTTCCGGCTCCAGATGGCCGCCGCTAATCCGCCTGGAAATGTCGTTGACTTGCGCCACTTTGCTGAGATTCGTATTGCGCTCCGAGATGCGGATGAGCCTGGTGGCATGCGACGTGCCGTCGATGGCGAAGATCAGGCCCGTCGGGGTCACGAAGCTATGCGATTGCTCGTATCCGTAAGCGGCGGCGATCCGAACCATCGTGTCTTCCACGCGGTACGTTTCGCCGCCGTTCTGCAAGATGATCTTGCCGGCGAGGAGGCAGGTCTGCGTAATGTGCTGCGTTCTCTCCGGCGTCATCATGTCGGCGATGCCGTCCGTTCGGCGAACTCTTGGCGGATGGCGGCGCGCAATTCCGCATTCTCCATGACGTCGTATGCGGTCGCGGCCAGCAGCTTGGCCCCGACAAGCATGCGGTCCAGCGCCTTCTCCGTCATAGCCGCGTCGCGGAACGCTTCCGTATGGAGCGCGAATCGCTCTTCGACGATCTTCACGTAGGGGTGGATGGAAGGGCATCGCTTGGATACGTTGCCGAGATCCAAGGAGCCGTGATCCTTGCCCTCCTGAATTTCTTCGGGCGCAACGCCGGCCGCGGTTAGATTGTTCATGAAAACGGCCGATAACGTCTCGTTGGTGAGCAGCTCGTCGTAGGAGTATTCGTAATGGCTCTTCCGCAATCCGCACCCCGTCGCAAGCGCGGCGCCTTCGGCGCATCGCAGCACCTTTGCCGTCAGCTCGTCGGTATACGCCCGCGTGGCTGAACGAACGTAAAATTTCGCGGAAGCGTAGTCCGGGATGATGTTGGGCGCGGAGCCCCCGTTGTCTATGATGCCGTGAATGCGCGCGTCGCTGCGCGTTTGCTGCCGGAGCGCGTTCACGTTATGAAAGAGCGCCAGCACGGCGTCGAGCGCGTTCACGCCTTCGTGCGGGCTTGCTGCCGCATGAGCGGCGACGCCCGTAAATTCGAAGCGAATCGCGTCAAGCGCGAGCGATTGGCCGGATCGCTCGAAGCTATGATAGGGATGCGCCATAAGCGCGATATCGCAATCGTCGAAGAGTCCGGCTTCGGCCATCGGCACTTTGGCGCCTTTGGTCTCCTCGGCCGGCGTTCCGTACACGCGGATCTTGCCGCCGAGCCCATCCGCCGCTGCCTTAAGGCCAATCGCGGCCGCGGCGCTCATCGTACCGATGAGATGATGGCCGCAAGCATGGCCGAGCCCTTCCAGCGCGTCGTATTCGCACAGCAGCGCGATGACGGCTCCCGGCTTGCCCGTGTCGTATTCGGCGAGAAAGGCGGTTTCAAGTCCAAGCACTCCCCGCTCGAGGGCGAACCCCTCCTGCTCCAGCATGCCGCCGAGCAGGGCGGATGCGTAATATTCCCGATGGCCGAGCTCGGGACGCCGCCCGATGCCGAGCGCCGTTTCGCGGAACGACGCGGCGCGCCGATCTATCGTGTCTAGTGCCAATAGTTTGCTCATGGTTTCTTCATCCTTTGGTTCGTTCAAAATCATCGATTCATTATACCATATTCCCCGCCCGTTATAGGGTCGAAGACATTTAACATGCAGTTAACAATGGGTTGAATTAGAGATGATGCTTAAGTTCTATAATTTGGACAAAGAGAAGCTTGTCAATAGGAGGATGGGATCATGATGACGATAACGTCGAACAAGGAAGGGATTCGCTTGCTGGATTACGCAAGGCCGGCTCCCGTCGTCCGCGAAGAATCGTTATGCAAGGATCTTCTCGACATATTCCAAGAAAATTCCGATTGCGAATGTATCGTCATGACGAGCGATCTCGGCGGAATCAGCGGTCTTGCAATGCGCAATCGCTTCTCGTACAAGCTTGCGCATCGATACAGCGTGGCGCTGTTCTATAATAAGCCCGCGCTGCAGCTTGCGGACCGCGAGCCGATCATCGTCGACGCCGAAGCGACCGATCCGCGCGAATTGATCGATCTGGCGATGTCCCGTCAAGACGATTCTTTGTACGACTGTATCATCGTTGTCTCGCAAGGCCGATATGCGGGCGTTCTGGCGATCAGCGACTTGCTTCGGCTATCCAAGGAGCTGCAGC
This sequence comes from Paenibacillus sp., assembly GCA_029256665.1. Lineage (GTDB taxonomy): Bacteria > Bacillota > Bacilli > Paenibacillales > Paenibacillaceae > Pristimantibacillus. Next base: position 1,356 of record JAQSXN010000447.1, on the reverse strand, counting down.
TGCAAGCGATAATCGCCCAGAAGGAGACGCTTCGCAGCGCCAAGCAGCGGATCGAAGGGATCGAGGAGGCGGTCGAGAGCGTTCGCCAATCGGTGCAGAACGGCGAGACGTTGTCGCATCGGATGGTCGATCTGACCCTGCAAGGCAAGAGCGAGCTGAACGTGATTCAAGAATCGTTCCAGACGATCGAAAGAAGCTCCGCCCAGCAAGAAGAGCGGATGAGGGAGCTGGAGCGCGAGACGGGCTCGATCGGCGTCGTATCCAGATTGATCAAGGAGCTGGCGGAGCAATGCAACATCCTGGCGATCAACGCGTCCATCGAAGCGGCGCGGGCAGGCGAGTACGGCCGCGGCTTCTCGGTCGTGGCGGGCGAATTTATGAACCTCGCCAATCAGACCAAGAAGTCGGCCCTCGAAATTACGGGGATTACCGACAATATCGTGCAATCGATATCCCGAGCGGCGGAACACGTGGATGAGGGACGCAAGCTGACGGCGTCCAGCGGCAAGAACGTGGAGGCGGCGAACGGCGTTTATCAAGATATATTCAAGGCCGCCGCGGATAATCGGGACAGCTCCCGGCAAATCGGCGAGCTGGCTAGAGTGGCGCATCATCTGGCCGCGGAAGTCGCGCAGGAGATGGAGGAGCTCCGCCGGTCGTATTCTTGATCGTTTTTACGTCCGCTTAACAAACGGGAAATGCTCTATTAACAATAAGCGAGTAAAATACAGGCTGGGTAAATCTTATTGAAACCGGGGAGGAAATCATACCATGACCGTCAGAAAAGAGTTCGATCACGGCCTTGAAAATTTGCATCGCTGGATCGTGGAAATGGGTAATTTCGTTGAAAACGCGCTGGCCGAGGCGGTGAGCGCGCTGAAGGATGTCGATACGAAACGCGCGCAAGCCGTAATCGAAGCCGACCACGAGCTGAACGCGATGGAAGAAAGAATCATGGATCTCGGAGCACGGCTTATCGCGACCCAGCAGCCTGTAGCCAAGGATCTCAGAAGAATTCTGTCCTCGTTCCGCATTGCGAGCGACTTGGAGCGCATGGGCGATTTGTCCGTCGACATCGCCAAGACGGTGCTTCGTCTCGAAGGCCAGCCGCTTATTAAGCCGCTGATCGATCTGCCGCGCATGGCGGAGATCGTGGCGACGATGACGTACGAATCCATTCAATCCTTTATTAACGAGAATGTGGATCTCGCTTATAAGATGGCGAAGGACGACGATCAAGTCGATGCGCTCTACGGACAAATTACGCGCGAGCTTATGATGCTTATGCTGGAAAATCCGCGCAATATCGCGCAGGCTTCGCTGCTCAGCTTCGTCAGCCGCCATCTGGAGCGTTTC
>JAQSXN010000446.1 GCA_029256665.1 Paenibacillus sp. | reverse complement strand
TCAGGAGAAATAAAAGTACATTTTACATTTATATAGTAAATGTTAATGGTTTTGACTTGAAATAACTGTATGTTTTACATGTCATCAACCTCTACCCTCGGCCTTTGCGCAAAGAAAGGAGCAGGCATCGGCGCCTGCTCCTTTTTTTGCGATGACCGTCATAACACCTCTTTAAGCTGCTTCCTGCTATGCGAGTCGAGCGCCTGCCATTCGGTAATCTCGCATCTTTTGCCGTTCAGGTCGGTCAGGATGATCCGGCCTCCCCCTGGATACTGCAGATGCTCGTGTAGATTGCGCATCGCCATCTTCGTCGTACCGAGATGGGTTTGCAATTCCCACAACCATAACCCCGACTTGTTCTTCACGCTGTCTACGCGCGTCACCTTAGGCAGGAAATATCGGAACTGAAGTTCTTTGTTCAGCTCAAAGGCGCTTTCCTCATCGAGTTGATCGATATGATGTACGATGCCTAGCTCTTCGCCGCTGGATTTGCGGATCGAGATATAAGAAGAAGAGTGCTTGAACGGAAAAGCGCGGTATACGATGATCTCTTCATACGTTTGACCGTCAATCACGCCTTGAAGCACGCCGCCTTTGTTGCGCGATAACGAAATCTCCGCCGGGTTCAGCATACGGATATCGAATGAATTGTCCATTAAACGCCTACCCCCCGAATCTGCGACATTTCTTTCTGCGCGTCTACCAGCTTGCGATAAACGCCATCCGTCTTCTCCAGCAATTGCTCATGCGTGCCCTCCTCGACAATCTTGCCCTTATCCAACACGACAAGACGGTCCGCTCCCCTCAAAGTGGACAACCGGTGGGCGATCGCGAACGTTGTTCTTCCGTCTATCAGCCGCGAAATCGCTTCTTGAATCTGACGTTCCGTCTCTGTGTCCACCGATGCGGTCGCTTCGTCCAGAATAAGAATACGCGGATCATGGATGATCGCCCGCGCAATGGCTACTCGCTGCTTTTCCCCGCCGGACAGCTTATGCCCGCGTTCTCCGACTCTCGTATCGTAGCCATCGGGCAGCCTGACGATAAAATCGTGCGCATTGGCAATCTTGGCCGCGCGCATAATCTCTTCCGGGGTCGCATCCGGCTTGGAATAAGCGATGTTATCCGCTATGGACCCGTCGAATAGGAACGTCTCTTGAAGAACGACGCCGATCTGCCGCCTGAGATCGGATTGGCCGATCTGCCTAATCGGTATGCCATCGATGAGGATAGCCCCCTCATCCGTGTCATAGAATCGGCAAAGCAAATTAATGAATGTCGATTTGCCCGCTCCGGAGTGACCGACGAGACCAATCATCTCCCCGGCCTTGACTCGTAAATTCACATCTTTTAAGACGGGATGATGTTTCTCGTAACCGTACGTCACCCCTTCGAAATCGACATGGCCTTTGATCGTGCCGAGCGGCGCCGGCTGAGCGGCATCTGGCACTTCGGAAGGCGTATCCATGATTTCGAATATCCGATGGGCGGCCGCGATTGCGTTGCTCGCCCAGTTAATCATCTGGCTTACCCATTGCAGCGGCCCGAACAACATGCCTAAGTAAGCGACGAGAGCCATCAGCACCCCTAACTGGATCTCATTGCCGAGCACCTTGCCCCCGCCGTAAAACCAAATTAGCAACGTTCCTACACCGGCGATAAGATGGAAGGCGGGGAAAATAATCTGCCATAGCCCTTCGGTCTTAATGTTGTTCCGCACAACCTCCAAGTTCGCTCCGTCATATCTTGCCATCTCTTCTTTCTCCCGCCCGAACGCCTTCACGACGCGGATCCCTTGCATCGATTCTCCTACCAACGTGTTCAGCCGGAAGATCGATCGCCATTGCTGATACAAGCGCCGCCCTACCTTTGGCAAGATCGTGAAGGATGCAATGATCATGAAAGGCACAGGAAGCAGGGCAAGCAAGGACAATTGCCAATCCAAACTGAAAATAATGACGCAGATCGCGATGAATCGAAGCAACTCGCCGCCTACATAGATGACGCCATCCGTCAGGAATTGGCGCATCGATTCGGCGTCGCTATTGACGCGGCCGATAAATTGGGAGGTTTGCCGCTTGTCGAAGTAAGCGAGCGACAACCTCATGAGCGAACCGTATATGTCGTTTCGGATATCGCCCATAACCTTGGAACCAACCCAAATGCCGATGAAGCCCCGAATGGTCTGCATGACGGACATCAAGACCGTTGTGACGCCTAAAGCTAGAACAAAGACAAGGAGCGCGGAGCCGGTCCCTTTAGGCTGGAGAACGTCGTCGATAATCAGCTTTGTCAAATATGGCGGCACCAGTTCGATGAGCGTCGTAAGAATGAGCAGGAAAGCCGCGGTTGCCATTTGGGTTTTATAGGGTTTGGCATAATGCAGAACGCGCGCGGCCGCTTGACCTTTGTTTAAGCAAAATTGGCATACCCCGGTACCTTCTCCGAGCGGATGCCCGCAAGTCGGGCAGAATCGCGGGAGATCCCGTTCGGAGACAACCGGCAGCTCTGCCTTCTTGGCAAGAGCTCCGATAAGCTTCGCGGCGAATCCGAACATGGACGTATGCGTGGCTGTATAACGAGCGAGCGCGACCGGCCCTTCGTCGGTATCGACAAGCAGCGTTCCGCCGCCTATCCCCGCCGCAATTCTCGAATCTCGAATCCTCTCAACGGATATGGATTCCTTCGGCCTTTCGTCATTCTCCCAACTGAAAATATTACCGTCCGTTACGGCAATCCATTGTTCTCCGAAGTTGCCGTTCAGATGAAGGTCCGTTCGGCAACAAAACAAAGGTTCTTCTGTCAGTTGCTTCCGAAACTTCTCCGGAAGCTTGGCTTGAATGGTCATAGACTCCTCCCGCGCTTAGAACGCATCAATATGATTTGACCCATAATGCCATAGGGAAACGTGATATAATCCGGCGTAAACTCCTTGCCTTCCTTACGAAATGAGCCCCAGCTCGTGACCCGCGCTTTGCCTCTCGCCCCGTGAAACGGCCCGAACACATTGCGCGGACTGCCCATCACCTCGATCTCCAGCCGATTGTCGCCCTCTGCCAAAAAGCCGGTTATATCGAGCCCGTCCGCCGCCCTCCACGGGATGTAGCCGGCCGTTATGCCGTTCACCCTCACTTCCGCAACGATCGCCGATACCTCGCCGAGCTTCAGAAGCGCACGATAATCGGGTTCATGACGATGCTCATAATCCAAATGATAGATTATGCTGCCGCAATAATGATAATACCCTTGCAGACACCAATCGCCTGCATGCAGCATGGTCGGCTCTGCAATAATGCTGCGTTCCGGGCTAATCCCGAAATTGCCGAGCACATAGATGTCTTCCATTTCCATATCGTTCATATAGTTGCAGTCGAGAATCAGCTCATTGATTCCTTTACGTAAACCGCTCAACTTCACGCACGCGATCGAACGATCCATATACCAGCCTTCCGCCGTTGAGGCAAGCTCTTCGCCGTTGCAGCGGATGCGGAAGCGTCCCGCCCCCTCGAGCGCGAGGGAAACTTCGCTCTCCGGCACCTCGTCGACATGGAACTCGAACCGGAATAGAACCTCCGTTCCATCGTTCGGATGTCCTTTCCCGATCCATTTGTACCGCTGAGTGATGCCATTGTAAAATACTTGCCGCATCCCTAGCGCGTCGCGAATAAGGCGCTGCGCTTGCCACACCTCCATCCTTTCGGACCAGCTTCCGCCCTGCATCCGATACCGGCATTGATCGAGCGTCAGCACATTGGGCATCGAACGGGTGAACCGGAACCTCGGCCCGAACGCCGCATACAAGTCGTTGTCGTTAAACGACACCGGCGCCAGGGCCGGTGCTTGAGCGGCAGGAGCCGCTGCTTCATCAATAATGAACAGCTTCGAGCCGGCCGGTTCGAAGGAAGCCCGAAACCGCAGCCTGCCTTCGCAGAGCCACGACTCCACCTGACGAACCTCGCCGGTCAGCGCGTCCCATTCCTCCACGGTGCCGATAACGGCCGTTTCGATCAGTCCGTCATGGCCGCGATCGCGGTCATTGTTAACGATGAACAGCGAGCTGCAGCCTTCAGACTTCCTAAGCATATACATCAAGCCGTACTCTTCGGTTCCATGCTGCCCGCGGATGGATACTTGGCGCGATAGGCCCGAGCCATGATCGAGCCAGTCCATGACGCCAGCCGTATCCGCGACCGCCGTGAAGCGCGGA
>JAQSXN010000445.1 GCA_029256665.1 Paenibacillus sp. | reverse complement strand
TTTGAGCCTTGTAGCAAAACAATGATGATCCAAAGGCATTGGGGGCCGTACCTCAGCTATCGAACCCCCCCGTCAACCTTCCCGTCATGGCGAAGCGAGGATGGGGGTTTTATTTGCGTCGTTATTGTCGGAAGAGCAGGCTGTTTGTGATAAGATGGCGTTAATTGGGATTACATCAGTAGAAGGAGAGATTTCGTAATGGACAAAATGATGTTCGTAGAAATTGGAATGGGGATCGATCTGCATGGACAGAACGTGACCAAAGCAGCAGTGCGCGCGGTACAGAACGCGATTCATCACAACTCGATGCCGGGCATCAGGTCCGTGCTCCCGGACGGGGACTTGGCCAACATGAAGGTAAATGTACGGCTTGCCGTGCCGGCAGACAAGAATATGCTTGATTTGGAGAAGGTGCGGGAAGAGCTTCCTTACGGACAAGTCACCTTCGAGATCGTGGATGGCGGAATGCTGACGAGCAGCGGAATCGTGCTTGCCGACAAGGACGACGTCAATGATCTGGCGTATGTCGTTATTGCTTCCGTGGAGGTAGGCTACTAGTTCGGCGGAGCCTAAAACGAACGATTCCCGTCAATCGTGCTGACTTCCTGCGCCGCCCGTGCCGCCGCTTGTGGTTTGCCATCAAGGCGTCCCAGCAAGGTCCAGGCAAATGGCATGTAGCGCTGCGCCAAGGAGACGACTCCCCACGTGCCGAACAACGCCAGCAAGAAGCCGCCAACATACCAGAGATGCAGCGGCGCCGGGTTAGCTAAGGACGGTCTGAACTCCCGGTATGCCGCAAGCAGGAGCGGATGGAGCAGATAGATGCCGAACGAATAGGCGGCAAGCGACTTTAAGCCGCGAACGGCTCGCGTCCGTGCCATTCTACTCTCCAGAAGCAACGCCGCATAAGTAAGCACGAGACAGGAGAGGAAGGCGTACACGCTCCAAAGCAGGTAGAATAGCCATTCGGGCGATACGGTTCCTTGCGCTCTAAGCTTGTACCAGATCACGATATGGACGAGCCCCGTCGCCAGCCAAGCCGCGCCGATCAGCAGTATGCCGTATTGTTGCCGGAACGCGCGCCGGAGGGACAACAATCGCTCTCGAATGACCGAGTAACGGGCGCCAACGTAAGCGCCGAGGAAATAATAGGCAAAGTAAGAGAGGGACCAACTGGATTCGTGCGGAATTTCGACGACGGTGCCGGCAAGGTGGAAAGCGCCTTGGATCGCGATTCCGAGCGGAACCGCCCATGTGAATAACCGGGGGTAGGCGCGGAACACCCAGAACAGCAGCGGGAATAACAAATAAAATTGAATGTTGATAAAAATAAAATAGAGATGCGCGTAGGCCGTTCCGGTGAAGAGCTTGGCCATAAAGTCCAACGCGTAGCTGGCGGGCCGCTCCGCGTCCGGCCTTGTCGCCGCGACGGCTATATAATAGATTGTCGAGCATAAAGTATATGGTATAATGATGTGGATTAACCGCTTCCTGTAAAAAGAGACCAAAGTTTCCTTCTTGAGAGAGCGGTTCGCGTAACGCATAAACAGGACAAGGCTGCTTAGGAACAAAAAGACGGGCGTGCCGAACTTCATCGCTATATTCGAAGCTATGTAGGGGATGTAGCCGATAGGGGAAGAGCCGGTCAGCTCCATTGTAGCGAACGAGGTCGCGTGTACCGTAACGACGCCGATGATGGCGAATGCGCGTACAAGATCGAGTTCGGCGATTCGTCCTGTCGATTTTCCTTCTGATCGGTTAGCGTGCATGGCGGCCTCCGTCGCATCAAAAGTTGAATGATTTACCAGCATTTCCAACATTAATTGTCAGGGATGAACAAGCCCGTGTCAAGCGGGCGAATGCGGGAGGACTATCGAAACAATGACGCGCAAGAGAAAAACGGCAATTCTAACATTAACATTACTAATCGTAGTCATCGTTGCCGCGGCGGCGGGATGGATGTGGTACCAGGATCGGAACAAGACCACGAATCCTCACGAATTCCAGCCGTTGCTCGAAGTCGTTTCCATCGACAAACCGCAGGACGCCTATGATGTCATCGTTGCCGGAACGGATCCGGAAGGCGTGGCGGCGGCGATTTCCGCGGCGCGGAACGGACAAAGCGTGCTGCTGGTCGACGGCAGGGAACGGGAAATTTTGGGCGGGCTGATGACGCTCGGCTGGCTGAATTCGCTCGACCTCAATTATTCGCCGGATCAGCCGAAGCTGTCCGGGAAACATAATTTTTTGAACAAGGGCATTTTCCAGGAGTGGTACGACCGGATCGAAGGAACGTCCTTCGACGTCAATACGGCGGCTAACGCGTTCTACGAGATGGTTAAAGATGAGCCGAACATCGATCTCATGATGAAGGCGAAGCTCATGGAGCCGATCGTGGAGACCGCGATTAGCGGCTCGGGACAGATGATTACGGGGCTGCGCCTCGAGACGGAAGGCGGCGCGGAGTATGCCGTCCGGGCGGGAGCGGTCATCGACGCGACGCAGGACGGGGATATCGCGGCGCAAGCCGGCGTCCCGTATACGGTTGGACGCGAGGATATCGGCAGGCCGGAGGATCAGATGGCCGTCACGCTCGTCTTCAAGATGAGCGGCGTGACCCAGAAGGTGTGGGATTCCTTCGCCCATATCGGCGACGGCACGGGCATCGACCAGATGAGCGCTTGGGGTTTCCTCAAGGCAAGAGATTACGTCTCCTCTAATCCGGAGAAGGTCGGCATCCGGGCGTTGAACGTCGGCAGGCAGAACGACGACACGATTCTGATCAACGCGATGCATATTTTCGGCATTGATCCGCTGAATCCGGAATCCGTGCAGGAGGCGCTTGCGATCGGCACCAAAGAAGCGCCGCTGATCGTCGATTATCTCAAGAAGACGTACAAGGAGCTTGAAAACGTCGAGTTTGCAGGCGTTGCGCCGGAGCTTTACGTGCGGGAGACCCGGCATATGCAAGGCGAGTACCGGCTGACGACGGTCGACGTCGTGGACAACCGCGACTTCTGGGATGCGATCGCGTACGGCTCTTACAAGATAGACATTCAACGCCTAAATGCCCAAGATCGCGGAGCGATCGTCGTGGCGCCGAAGCAGTACGGCGTGCCGTTCCGCGCGCTCGTGCCGCTCGAGGTGGACAACCTGCTCGTCGTCGGGCGGGCGGCCAGCTTCGATACGATCCCTCACGGCAGCGCTCGCGTCATGCCGCTTGGCATGGCTACGGGCGAAGCCGCTGGAGCGGCGGCCAAGTTAGCGGCGGAGCGGGGGATGACGTTCCGCGAGCTGGCAAAGTCGGAGACGGAGATCGCGGAGCTGAAGGACCGTCTGACGGAGCAAGGAATGGATCTGAAGCCGGTCAAGTTCAAGGCGCCGGAATACGCGAAGCACAAACATTACAAGTCGCTCTTGGCGGCCGTAAGCATGTCGCTGACGTTCGGCGGCGATCATAACGAAGCCTTTAATCTCGATGGCGTCGCCACCGCCGGCCAATTCGCCAACAACATGCAAATGGTCAAAACGATCCATGCGGCCTCCTTCGGCGGCAATCCTTACGCGGCCATTGCCGATCTGGAGGAGCCGGCCAAGACTCCGCTCACGCTGGAGCAAGCGGCCTACACGATCGCTATGACGGCGGGCTTGACCGTGGCTCCGGAGAAAGCGCTCGAGGAAGTTAAGTCGCGCGGCTGGCTCGACGAGAAGACGATCGCCGACATCGAAGATTCCGAGGAGCTTAAGGTTGGCGAAGCTTTCTCGCTCGTAAGGGATGTCGTCGAGTTTTATGTCGGCAAGGTGTACGAATAATGGGAACGGCCTCGTCAACGCGAGGCCGTTCGCCTTGGAAGAGCATTTGGCCGATTTCGGCCGGATGCTCTTTTTTACAAATAAGAAAGTATAAATTTATGCTACATTCGGCGGTTTTCGGGTCAATAGGCGCATTATAGTATAAATTTATGCTACATTCGGCGGTTAGCGGGTCAGTTGGCGCATTATATTATAAAAAAATCCAGCGGTATAGCCGCCTTACGCCACACTAACAAAGGGCGGAGACGGCCTTTTATCTTGTTCCCGAGACAGATAATCGATTCATCCGGTCGGGACTTACATGACCTTGGCGCTTGAACGGTGCGATCGCTTGCGATCGCCTGCAATCGACCAGCCGGTCAAGAGCAGCGCCACAACAATCATCGCGGTAGGGATT
>JAQSXN010000444.1 GCA_029256665.1 Paenibacillus sp. | reverse complement strand
CCTTCACCAGCACCAGCATCTCCTCCGACGGCGACACGCTCATCAGATCCAGATCTCCCGCCTTGGCCGTTAGCCATAGCGGATAACCTTCCTTGACAAGAGGGTTATCCTTCCAGCCGTAGCCGACGATCCTGTCCAGCGTCCGAGGAGCGTCATCCAGCAGCACGTTCGAAAACAAATAGCCGCGCGTATCGATGACATCAATGACCGCCCGCCCGTCCAGCATGAACGTTCCGGTGTTGCTCAGCCGCCGGTTGAACATCTTATACTTCTGCAAGGCGTAATAATCGGAGAGCCAGGACGTATCCATTTTCAAAAATTCGAGCACCTCGGGATCGTTGGCGATCAAGTCCGCGGCATACAGCATGCGTTCCGTCAATTCGGTCATCGCCGACACATCGTTGCTCAGCAGTTGCAGATAGGAGCGGTCCACCTCCTTGATCAGCAGCTTCTCGGTAGAGGCGTAGTAATAGTAGAAAATCCCCGTAATCGGAATTGCGATACAGAGCAGGAATGCCGTCAGAAATTGGCCCCGAATGCTCTTGATCGGCCATTGGCCCCAGAAGTTCATCGTCCATCCCCCTCCAAGTCAGGCGACTATGTCCCGTACGTTCGATCCGCTTGCGACATGTTATCCGTACCGGGCAAATACGGAAAAACCCGAGGTCATCCCCCGGGCAGAATCGAATATGCGCTGCTATGATTATTATACAAAATATAAAGCGCTTACAATAGGGTGATTTTTTAGATATGTAAGGCTGAATTTTGGATTGCGCCGGGAATCCTATCGGTCACAGATAGGGCAAAGTAAAGCGGCAGACCGGTTTCCCGATCTGCCGCTTTCTTTCTGTCAATCCACTGTGGAAATAAGTTAGTGTTCTTGTCGAAATCGGTGATGGGGTAAGATTCAGCCTTGCTTCGTATCCGCAGTCGTCATACATACCTCCAAGGCGACCGCCGCATAAGCGCGGGCGCATTGCATCAGCGATTCCAAGGATGGCGTCTGCCGAGGCGGGCCATACGTGACGGACGGAATGCCGTATTCATTAAAGACGCTATGGTCCCGCCACATACTGGAAAATACCGATGCGGACATTTCGAGTTCCTTGCCGAATACGGCCGCATGGCCGCTTTGGATCCTATTCACGAACGGAGCAATCTCATCTTCCTTCGCTTCATAACCTTGCCTGAACAGGAACAGTTCGATATCCGCGTCCACTTCGCTGTCCTTGATCACCTTGCGCAATTCCCCAGCAACCTCTGCCGGCTTCATGCCGGGCAGGATGCGGCAATCCAGATAGAGCGAGCACGAATCGGCGCCTCCAATGATGAAATGCGGATGCCCGCCTTTAATCGCCCCGATCTGCACCTTGGGAATGACGGTTCCACCAGCGTAATGGCGCGTATATCTCCGCTCGTAGCCCATCGCCCATTGGTTAAGGGCGGCAATGAGAGCTGCGGCTTTCACGATGGGGCTCATATGATCGCTCAATTTGTCCGAGTGGCGAATGACAGGCGTATACACGCCTTTCCCGTTTACCGTAATTTTGAAGAAAGCTTTGCCGGCCTCCACCCATGATACTCCAAAGTCGGTGCCTTCCGCCGCAATGCCGAAATCCGCCATAATGCCGCCGTGAACCATCATATATTCGGCGCCCGTCTCTTTGCTCACATAAGGCAGACCCGCGAATTCGTCGACCGGCTCCTGTCCCATCTCCCCGGGGCAAGCCGTCAGTATCATATCCCCAAGCAACGGCACTCCCGCTTCCTTGATCGCTTTGGCGGCAATCATGAAGCAAGCCATGGGACCTTTGTCGTTTTCGACGCTTTGGCCGTAGAACACGCCGTCCTCCAGCCACGTCTGATGCCAGAAGCGGTTGTCCAGATCCTTGTACAGCCATGTGTCGTGGGGCGACCCGCTTGGTCCCGCTGTATCCAGATGGCTGGAAAACAAGATGTTCTTGCCGCCCCCCGCTCCCTTCAGCGTTCCGATGACATTAAATCGCTCCTCGGTCAAGCCTACTTTGCGCGGCTTAAAACCTTCGCGGGACATCCAGTCGTACACATAGTCCCCTGCCTCCCGTTCATGGCCGTACGGGCTGGGAATATTGCACAGTTCAAGAATCAGCGTCGTCAGCCGCTCCTCCGTAATCCGTTCGAACACCGTCTCGCGCCAATGCGCAGTGTCGTTAGACATCGCCCTCACCTCTCTTTCTCAGATCGTTTTGTCTGTTAGACCCATGTCTCCAAAATAAACCTCCGGCGATGACGCTTATTACCGCTAACATGGCGCCCAGAATGGGAAGTCCCAGAGCCGGGCCGGCAGCCTGAACGGCGAATCCCGCTCCGATCGGCGCGGCTAACATGGCTGCCCGGTTGGCCGTAAGCCGTCCGGCAAGCGCCAGACTGCGTTTGGCCGCGCCAGCATGTTTAATGATGGCGTAGATCAGCACCGGTTCGCCGATACCGACGGCCGCAGCAAGCAGAACGCTGACCGCAGCCATTGCCGCGGGACCGCTGGCGGACGCCAGCGGAAGCAGAGCGACCCCGGCAATCGTCATGGAGAAAGATAAGCCCACCGCAGCCCGCTCGCCGAGTCTCAGCAGGTTGGCGCTGATCAACAAACGAACGATCCCGACCGCGAATGCCCCGGCGGTAAGCACGGTGCCGATTCTTTTCGTATCGACACCGCTTTGGGCCAAATAAGCGGGCATGAACGATGCCCTGAGCTCCGAGCCAAAAAATAAAACCAAAGATGCCAACAAAACGAATACGTACAACGGACGGAAATTCAACCCGCCGGACCGTTCATCGGAGAATAAACGGTTATCCGCGTCTTTCGTCCGTTCTGCGTTTAGAGCCTGCCTAAGTCTATCCGCTCGACCGACCATCGATCGCACTCGCAAGGCGATAAGCGTCAGCCCCGAAGCCAACCCGAGAAACAAGAGCCATACCGCTTCTCCGCCGCCGAGCGGATAAAGCCAGCCGGACATAGCCGGGCCTCCCAAAGCGCCGATGCTGGCGGTTAACGCCAACAGATTGACGCTTTTGCGGGTATCTCCTTCCCTCTCTCCCGCCACGGACAGGAGTGACTGCGTAGATATCCATACCAGCAGCCAAGCTACCCCGTTAAGCAGCTGGGCAACGAGTATGAATGCCATATACCCTGCGTCCGGCAAGGCAAGCCCGTCGGCCGACCAATAGGCCAATCCGCTGCCGATCATAAGCGCCGCGCCGCATGGGAGCAAATGGCGAGGACCCAATCGATCTCCCGCCAGGCCGATCGGCAAAGCGAGGAACAGCGGCAGCAACGATTGTACGGCCAGCAACATGCCCAGCGTCGACGTGGACGCAACACGTTCGGCCAAGCTGAACGCGACGGCCGGTCTCGACAGCTCCAGCGCGAACCAGAATATGAGATTGCCCGCGTGCAAGTAGCGAAGCATGGAATTACGATTAATCGGATCCAGCCGTCGCGAAACGCGTCTGCTCGATCAAGCCGACAATGTCGTCCGTCGTCAGGACTGCTCCAAAATATTTGGCGGCGGTCCGCATGCTCTCTTCATGCGCCTGAGGCGAATCCGTGGCAATGGCATCCGTGGCGATAATGACGTCGTAATCGCGTTGGTACGCGTCCCGGATCGTCGTCTCCACGCACAGCGAGGTCGAGACTCCGCTGACGATAACGGTGCGAATTCCTTTCATGCGCAGCAGCGTGTCGAGGCGGGTATCGAAGAAGGCGCTGAACCGGTGCTTCAAGATGGATTCCGCGGGGGCTTGATAGAGCGGTTTGAGCTCGTCCACCACCTCCGAATCCCAAGTGTTCGCGAGCGCCGCCGGGCCCGAGCCGTATCTAAGTGTATGGGGAATAATGCGATGTCTGCCGCGCGTCACGTCATCCGGATAGTGGTGTTGAATCGTCCATGCGTCCATAATGCCTGCCGCCCTGCTCGCCTCGATCAGCTGTTTGACCGGCGCGATGGTGTTCCTCATGTGGGAGATATCCACGCCATTCTGGCCAAGAGAGCCATTAGGCGAGCAGAATCCGTTCTGCATATCGATAACGAGCAACGCCGTTTCGGAAGGAATGAGATGGTATCCGTCGGGCAGCGGTTGGTAAGTAGTCATGTGAATTCCTCTTTTCTATAGAAATGTCGTCATTCGCGGTTACGGTTGACGGAAGATGCCTTCGGGGAGACTCGCAATGCCTAGT
>JAQSXN010000443.1 GCA_029256665.1 Paenibacillus sp. | reverse complement strand
AGTGCAGCGTGCCGAACACCTGCCGGGGCAAACGTCCCTTGGCCTCCATGATGTCGATCTCGCCGGACGCCGGCCACGGACCGTAGGCCTGCTCCTGCGGCAGCAGCCAGATGGCGGGCCAAATGCCGCTCCCGGCCGGGAGCTTGGCTCGCGCGATCAGCTTGCCGTACGTAAACGACATATGATCCTTGGTATCGATGCGCGCGGACGTATAAGCGAAGCTTCTCCCGTCCGCCAGCTCCGTCGTCTCCCGGCGGGCGCAAAGATTCAGCCCGTTGCCGTCGAGGTACAGGTTGCCTTCTTCCCCCGTGTAATATTGCCGCTCCCCGTTGCCCCAGCCTTCTACGATAACTTGACCGTCATCGTCCACGATATCGTTGCCGAGGCGGATGTTCCAGTCGCTTAAGTCAGCCCCGCCATTCGCGAAGTCCTGCCGCCAAATCAATCGCTCCATCGTTGCAATCGCCTCCTCTCAGATACTATCAGCATACTGCTTTCCGGCGCCCGATCAACCGAATCCAAAAAATTGGGATAGGGTCGAAAATGGTGGCCTTTTTTTTATGGTCGCGTTTTCATACGATGGAAGAGGAAAGGGGCGGGACGATGTTCGCACATAAAACGGGGGTTCTGAAAACGTTTTTAAGACAATGGCAATTGCAAAGCATGGTTATCCCCGGAATCGTATGGATGATCATTTTCTGTTACATCCCGATGGTCTGGCTCATCATCGGCTTTATGGACTACAGCATCGCGAAACCCATGCTGGAATCGCCGTTCGTCGGGCTGAAGCACTTCGAGGACTTTGCGACGGACGACCGTTTCTGGCGCTCCATCCGCAACACGCTCGGCATGAGCGCCTTGAAGCTGGCGCTAGGCTTCTGCATTCCGATCGCGTTCGCGCTGCTGCTGAACGAAATCCGGAGCATTCGGTTCAAGCGCGCCGTGCAGACGATCTCGTACCTTCCGCATTTTATCGCATGGACGATATTCGGCGGCATTATGCTCAGCTGGCTGGGCGAGGGCGGCGTCGTTAACCAGCTGTTGATGGGGCTCGGCCTTCAAGAACGGGAGATTCTGTACAACAGCGATCCCAAGTACTTCTGGTGGATCGCCTTCTTCTCCGACACGCTTAAGGAAACCGGCTGGAGCGCGATCATCTACATCGCGGCGATCGCCGGCATCGACCCGGCGCTGTACGAAGCGGCGGAGCTGGACGGCGCGAACCGCTGGCAGCGAATGTGGTTTATTACCGTCCAGTGCATACGGCCGACGATCGCCATCCTGTTTATCCTTGCCGTCGCGGGCGTCCTGGGCAGCAACTTCGATCAAATCTTTATGCTAAAGAACAACATGAACATCAAGATGGCTGAGAGCCTGGACTTGTACATCTACAACATGGGTCTCGTATCCGGCAGGCACTCTTTCTCGACGGCCGTGCTGTTCGCCCGCTCCATCGTGGCGCTCGCGCTGCTGTTCATGGCGAATTACGCTTCCAAAAAATTAAGCGGCGACAGCATCTTCTAGAGGTTGTAAACGCACTGCACTTCTAAGGGGGAGAGAAAATGTCAAAACGGCGAATCGGCGTCTTCGAAACGGTAAATACGCTGCTGATGCTGGCCGTCTGCTTCATGACGCTGTATCCGATGTGGTTCGTGCTGATTAATTCGCTTAACGCGCCGGAACAGGCCATATTGGGCCTCGTCAATTGGTTCCCCGAGGCGCTGTCGCTGGACAGCTACCGCGTCGTGTTCGGCAACGAAAACATGATGAACGGCTTTTTGATCACGACCTTGCGCACTGTCTTCGGGACCGCGGCTCACGTCTTATTTACCGCCATCGTGGCGTATGGGCTTAGCAAGACCAACCTGGTCGGCCGCAAGGCGTACATGAAAATCGCGTTGATCACGATGCTGTTCTCGGGCGGGCTCATTCCGACTTTCATCCTGATGGTGAAGCTGGGCTTCTACGATAATTTCTGGGTGTTTATCATTCCCGCCATGTATTCGTTCTTCAATATGGTCATCTTCATGAGCTTCTTCCGCACCATCCCGGACAGCCTCGAAGAATCCGCGAAGGTAGACGGCGCTTCGGATTACGGCGTTCTGTTCCGGATCGTCCTGCCGAACAGCATGGCGGTCATCGCGACCATCTCGTTGTTCTCTGCCGTCTATCACTGGAACGACTATTACCAAGGCATCTTGTATATTCGGACGCAGGAGCTGCTTCCGCTGCAGACGATGTTGTTCAAAATCATCGCCGAGAACTCCATGTCGTTCATGCAGCAGCAAGCAATGGCGCAGTTCGGCGCAAGGCTCCCCGGCAATTCCATCAAGTTCGCGTCGATGATGGTCGCCACGCTGCCGATCTTGTTGTTCTATCCGTTCATCCAGCGTTATCTAGTCAAAGGCGTCATGATCGGGGCAATTAAGGGTTAGGGTTGAGTCATAAGTTGAGTCTCACTACTTTCTTTCATAAGTTGAGGGTTAAAAAGTTCGCTTTTCAGTACCGAGAAGATTGGACGAAGCTAGAATATGAGGAGCGGAGCATAGCAGCGCTATGTGAGCACCGGAAGATTCGGCTGTGTTCAATATTCGATGTCGAGTAGGCTACATGGTCTGCTTCGTAATCAAAAGTGAATTTTTTAACTACCGCTAGAAGGGATGTGCGTGATTCCCATATAAAATACAATTAGGGGTAGAAGAAAGGATGATCCAGGCATGATACGCAATCGCAATCGCTTGAAACCGATTACAGCTCTGGCGCTCGCAACGTTTATGACGCTCGGCTTGGCCGCATGCACGAACAACAATGAAGGAAGCGCGCCGAGCGCGGACCCGGGCAACGCTACCAAGCAGCCCGAGGCAACGGCAACGGAGAAGGCGCTTAATCCCGACGAGCCCGCATGGCCGCTCGATACGAGTCCGGTGGACCTCACTTGGTTCGTGGGCGCGTCCTGGTACCCCCATACGTGGGGCGAAAGCTTGAACTCCAAATACATCACGGAGAAAACGGGCGTGAACGTCAAGCTTGAAGTCCCGTCGGGCGACGCCAACGAGCAGTTGACGCTGATGATGACTTCCGGTCAGCTTCCGGACTTGATCAGCATGGGCTCATGGGAAACCGCGGTCAAAAAGCTTTGGGAAGGCGATCATGTCTACGCGCTGAACGAGCTTGCCGATCAATACGATCCGTATTTCTTCAAGGTGGCGGGCGACGGCACGCTCAAGTGGTACCGCCAGCCGAACGGCAATACGTACGGCATCCCCAACGATTCGTACAGCCCGAACCTGATGCGCGAGACCGGCATGACGGCGGCCAACCAGACGTTCCTGGTGCGCAAGGATCTGTACGAGGAGATGGGCAGCCCGGATCTGTCCACGCCGGAAGGGTTTCTGAACGCCTTGCAAACGCTGAAGGATCAATATGCCGAATACAAAGGGCAGCCGATGAGCCCCTTCTTCGCGCAAGGCAACGTGCCTTACGGCATGACGGAATATTTGCAGAATCTGCTGGCCATTCCCCATGAACAAGAAGGCAAGGTATACGATCGTTTGACCGACCCGAATTACGTGACTTGGCTCAAAACGTTCAGAACCGCTTACGAGCGCGGACTTATCAATGTCGATTTCCTTGTCGATTCCGATACGCAAGTGGAAGAGAAAACGAACAACGCCCGCTACTTCATGATGATACGCGAATGGAACGGAATGGCGGCCGTTAATCCGATGCTGGCCGCCAGCGCCAATCCGGATTCCTATTACATCGCGGTCGACGGACCGCAGAATGCCAGCGGCGACTCCGCCAAGCTGTTCCCCGGCAACATGGACGGCTGGATGGTGACGATGATCAGCAAATCGACCAAAAATCCAGAGCGGGCCATTCGTTTCTTGTCGTACATGGCGAGCGAGGAAGGCCAGCGAGATCTGTTCCTTGGCAAGGAAGGCGAGACTTGGGAGACCGTCGACGGCAAGCCGCAAGCGAAGCCCGAGCTCGTCGACATGCTCGCTAGCGATATCGAGAAGCTAGAGAAGGAATACGGCATCATGGATACGTATTGGATGATGCGCAACCCCGTCATCGTCAACCAATGGAGACCGGAGAAAGCCGCCGTCATCAAGCAAATGGAGGACTTCGCCAACGCGCAGGCCGATATCGACAGCGGCATCTACAAAGGGCTCGACCCGCTTGGCGATTCCGAGGTGGCGGTCGCTTGGTCCCG
>JAQSXN010000442.1 GCA_029256665.1 Paenibacillus sp. | reverse complement strand
GAAGGACTCATCAGCAAATATCTCGGAGCTGGCTTCATGGCGCTGTTCCCCGGTCGCGCAGATGACGCGATCCGCGCGGCCATCGCGATTCGCAGGGAGCTTGCCGGATACAACGAAAGCCTGCAAGCCACAGGTTTTCGCCCGGTCGAAATGGGCATGGCGATTCATAAGGGTCCGCTGATGCTCGGGATCGTCGGCGAGGAGCAGCGGCTGGAAGGCAACGTCATCTCCGACGACGTGAACGTGACGACCGCGCTGGAGCGGCTGTCCGATACGATGGGATCGTCGCTATTGGTGACGAAGACGTTTTTCGAGCAGCTTCGCGCGCCGGAACGCATTCGCTTCAGATATTTGGGACGGATCGGCATGGAGGGCAAGGACGAATCGCTAGAGTTGTATGACGTGTACGAAGGCGATTCCGACAAGGAGCGGCAGCTTAAGGACCGCACGAAAGCCACGTTCGAGAAGGGCATCCGTCTTTGCCAGGAGGGCCGGTTCTTCGACGCGAGGGAAACGTTTGTCGAGGTCATCAAAGTCAACCGGTTCGACAAAGCGGCCAAGTTATACTTCTATCTATGCGACGAATATTATCAGAAGGGTTCTTCGGAAGGCTGGAACGGAACGCTAGCGGTGTAAGCCAGAGTAATCGGGAGCAGGAGAGGCGGAGGATCATGCTGGTTCAATCATGTCGAATCGAACTGGTAGAGGACAGACAGACGGCGGAGGAGATCAGTTCGTTCTTGCTGTCGGACAGTTCGTTCGACGATACGAGATATACGCCGGGCGAGCTTAAACATTTTCGGGAGCTTCCGCTTAAGGCGCTTGCCGGGGAAGAAGTCTTCTGGTATGCCCGCAGCGAAGACGGAGGAATCGCGGGCATTAACTGCATGGCGCCGAACGAGCAGGGCTCTGGCGGCTACAACTGGGATTATCTCGTCGTACATCGGGATTATCGCAGGAGCGGTCTGGCGGCGAGCTTTATCGACGAGATGTTCCGGTATTTGAGAGAGCGGGAAGCCCGCTACTTGCTGGCGTATACCTGCGATTTGCCCGAATACGACGCGATCAAGAACATGTTCCGAAAGCTTGGCTTCGGCTTGATCGGCCGGTGTCCCGATTATTATTACGCAGGAGAAGACAGATTGATTTACCATCGCAAGATCACGTAGGTACGTAATTCGTGCGTGTTCAGCTGTTATAAGGAGATTGAGCCATGAACGGAATTTTGCGAGCCGTAGGTGCCCGTCCGGAGGATCAGCGCAAGCTGCTCCTGATGGCACCTGTTTTTTTTGTGTGCGGCATCGCGGAGATGCTGAACTATAATAGCTTCATGACGTTGTTCAACCAGAGGTTCGGCAGCGAGTTTTTACCATACGTTTACGCGGCGGAAGCCGTCATATTGCCGCTTGAAGCTTGGCTGCTCTCTTGGCTGGCCTCGCGATTGCCCAAGCCCAAGCTCATGCGGGTCATGTTCGGCATCATGCTGGGCATCGTCGGCGCGAACGCGGTTATTTTGCTAGCGCTGGACGGAATCGGAATGGATGCGCGCTGGTTTTATCCCGCTCTGTTTATCGCTTCGAGCTTTGTCGTGCGGCAGCAGACCTTATTGCTTTGGAGTCTCGCGATCGACCTCTGCTCTACGCAGCAGGCAAAGCGCTTGATGCCGATCTTCGTCGGGGCGGCGACGCTCGGCGGGGCAACGGCAGGCTTGCTGGCTCAGATCATTAGCCTGGCGTTTGGCCCAGTGGCGATCTATACGACGGGAAGTTTGCTGCTGCTGCTTATTTGGGGCAGGTATCGCAAGGTGATATCCGTGTATTTGGTGCCGATCTCGTTACGGCTGGGGGCATCGGACGATCCCGAGGAATCGGTTAGCGCCGGCACGGTGTTTAAGCAGGCGTTGCGTTCGCCGTTTCTGCTTATGGTTATTTTGCTGATGACGCTTATGCCGGCGCTCTACTTCCTAATGGAATACGAGTTTCTGAGCTTCTCCCGGGCGACATATGCCAGCGAGAAGTCGTTCAGCCAATTTTTTGGCATGATCACGATGGTTTTATTCGTGCTCGCGTTTTTGCTGCAGCTCGTATCCGGCAAACTTATGGAAAAGCTCGGCGCCAGCCAAATGCTGACGATGATCTCGGCCGTGTACGTATTGTCTTTTGCCGGGGCGGTTTTCTTTGGCGGAGGCGGCGCCGCGTTGTCCGTCATATCTTTAGGGTACATGCTGCTGTATCTGCTGCTTTATTATTCGGCGGAGCCGTCCTATCAGTTGTTCTTCAAAACGCTTCCGCTCGCGCAGCGCGACAGTTACCGGTTCGCGGCGCAAGGAATTGCCGCTTCCGCAGGCATTCTGCTTGGAGCGGGGATGCAGTTCTTGCATGCAGGTCTTGGCTTATCCTGGTTGGTTCTTTCCATTATCGGACTTGCAGGCTCGGCAATCCTGCTCGTACTCGCTTGGTACGGACGCCGGTTGTACATGCGCGAGCTGGTGCGGAGCGTTAGTTCCATGAGCGCCGACGATCTCGCCGACTCCATGGACGAGATCAGCATGAACCCGGCAGCCATTGCGGAGGCGCGGCGGTTGCTCCATCATTCGTCGGATTCGGCCCGCGAAATTGGCATTCAGCTTATCGGCAGATTGCAGGACCCTCGAGATCTGCCCGCATTGCTCGGCATGCTGGACGATGCCAACGATCGGATCCGGATTGCCGCGATACGGGCAATGTCGCTAGGCCAAGCTGATTTGCAAGCAATGGCTCAAATCGCTAGATTGCTAGAGGAATCGGACGATGTGCTCCGAACGGAAGGCGTCAGAGCGATAGCGCGCATGAAGCTGCTTGAAGAGCAGGCGTTCTTCTTCTTGCGGCAGAAGCTGCTGGACCGCCATCCTTCCGTCGTGGCGGAAGCGGTAAAGGCGATGTATTCGCTTGGCCGCGAGCAAAGCTACGAAGCGTGCAGGGAAGTCATCGAACGGATTCTGGAAGAAGGCGGAGATGCGTCCGTCTACATGTGTTCCGCGATCGCGGATCTCGGTTTGACCGACTTTATCCCGGCTATCATTCGGTTGACGGACGATCCGCATCCCGCAGCCAGGGTATCCGCGATCCGCGCGTTAGGGAAACTTCGTTGCGAGGAGCTTGTGCCGCTGCTGCTGCCTCGGCTGTCGCGAATGGACGAAGAGATGCTGGCCGCGTCAACGATGTCGTTTGTCGACATAGGGGAGCCCTCCGTGCGTCCGCTTATTGCTGGCTTGACTGCGGCTTCGCCCAAACAATGGTGCGCCTCCGTCATGGCCTTGTCCGAGCTGCTCGCCGAGGATGACCTGCGCGGCATAGTGACGCGCGAGGCGTTAATCCGCCTTGCCGAGCTTGAGAAGGCTGCCGATTATGGCGTTGCGCTTCGCGTCTTTGGCAGGGAAGACCTTGCTAAGCTTGCGGACATGCGCTGGCTCGAGGTGCGCGCTTTCGTGTTCAGGGGGTTATGGAGTCTTCTGGCCAAGATGACGGACGAACGTGCCGTCGATGTCATCAGAACCGGCGTTACGCACGAAGAGGAAGAATATCGCGGCAATGCTTTAGAAGTGTTATCGGAAGGATTCGGCGACCGGAGAATTTCCCAGGCAATGATTACATCGTTGGAGCTGGAGACTTCCTCCCGCTCCAATCTGGGGAGGCCGGATGCAAGGGCGCTGCTGGTGGCGGCGAGGAGCGGGTCCGATGATTGGTGGAAAGAGATGGCGAGCGAAGCGCTTGCGGAAAGGAACGGAGGAGAGGATATGACAAACGAAGGAATGATGATGAGCCGGCTGAGTAAAGTCGTATTCTTGAAGCAGGTCACTTACTTCTCCGATCTGTCTCTCGAAGAGCTGGGACTAATCGCGGGAGTGGCCGAGGAGATGACCATCTCCGACGAAGATTCGCTTCTGAAACGCGGCGAGGCGCATCCGGCGATGTACGTAATCGTCGAAGGCAACATCGAATTGACCAGCGTGTCCGCCGCGGGCTGGGAAGGCACCATCGGCGTCCTTGGCGAAGGGGATGTATGCGGCGTTACGTCCGCTTTGGACGGCTCCCCGTCCACCGTGTCGGCGCAATCCTTGCTTGGCGACGCGCGCGTGCTCAAGTTGTCGGGAGACGACGTGTCGAGGCTGGTACGGTTGTATCCGGAGATTGGCATCGGGCTGCTGCGAGCTTCGTTTGCCAGGATTCGTCTGTTAGAAGAG
>JAQSXN010000441.1 GCA_029256665.1 Paenibacillus sp. | reverse complement strand
TTGCGACAAAGTGCGAAGCGAACGGCTACTGCTCCAGCTGCAGGATGATCGCCTTAATCCGCTCGATGCCTTCCCACATGTCGCCGTCCCGATCGAAAATAACGGAAACGGGAGCGGTGCCGTTGCCTTCGCCGGCCAATTGAAGGAGTTCGCGCAGTGACTCCTCCCGGATGGTGCCGTTCTCGGCATATTCGGGTTTGGCGTGAAAGGAGTGGGCGAGCGGCGCGCCGAACTTGACGCCGTCTTGTTTCTCGTGTTTCGCGAGATTGCCGAAGTCGACGATGGTAGAAACCTCGCCGAAGGAGCGTTCGAGCAACGTTCTCCAGCTTGCCACCGTCGAAGTTAACTCGCGGAAGTTTTCGGTAACGACTCGCACGCCTTGAGCCGAGCCATATCGACTAAGCTCTGACAATCCGTCCGCGCTGCGTTGTATGGCTCCCGCGTCGCTTGCGGGCTGTTCGCCCGCGACGATCCGGACCGCGGAAGCGCCGGCCTGAGCCGCGGTATCGATCCAGCCTGTCAAATAGGCGAGATCGGACTCCCTGCGCGCCGCATCCGGCGAAGAAAGATCGCCGTAATCGACGAGCAGCGTATGGAAGACGATGCCTGCGTCCGCAAACGATTGTTGAAGCAAAGCCAAGTAGCCTTCCTCGCGCGATGGAAAGTGGAAGTGGCACAGCTCCAGATAGGACAACCCTCTGGCCGCGGCGATTGAAGGCAATTGAACGAGCGTAAACAGCTCAGGCTGTTCCTGTACGGAGACGGTCTGAGTACGGGAGGACTCGTCCCATACGGTCCAGCGAAGGGGGCCGAGACAACGGTGAAGGCTCCAGCTGCTAATCGATAATCGGTTTCTGAACATGAGACGTTACAACTCCCTTTTCGTTTCAGGATGGAAGGATTATTACAAGCGTAGTCGTTCGCGTATACCTTTACAAGACGAGCATTTACTTTGTTTGTATGCGATTTTGTCTCCAAGAGACCAGCCGCCGACGTTCGGGCCGTTACGCGCGATCATGGAAGGCTGCCCAAGCTGCATATGATGGGTAAGGGATATCAATTACGCAAGGAGGGGATGCCATCGTGTTCAAACATTCCAAGGGGCTGATTATCGGTATATTGCTAGGCGGGCTGCTCATGACGGCGCTGCCCGTCACGGCCGCGGCGCCCACATCGTACGCGCTGACGGATGCCGCTTATCCAATCGTCGTAAACGGGGTAGCTTATTCGAATACGGAATTGCCCATGCTGAATTACAAAGGGAACACGTACGTGCCGCTCAGGGCGACCGGGGAGCTGCTCGGCGCAAACGTTGCTTGGGACGAAGCCGTCAGGCGCGTCGACATCACATCGAACGTCGCGTCGCCGCCGTGCAATAACGCCTTCTGCAACGTCAACGTTAACGGCTCCGGCGGCACGTACATCGTGTCCGGTGAAGCGAGAGTGTTCGAAGCGGTCATGAATTACGCCGTAGAGGACGGACACGACTATTTGATGGAGGGCCATCATGCGGTTGGCGAAGGCGCGCCGGCCTGGTCGCCGTTCGCGATCGAAATTCATATTCCGCCCGAGCAGCAACCGGCGAACGGAACTTTGATGCTGGAGCTATTCGAATACAGCGCCAAGGACGGCTCGAGAATCAACGTGATGCCGATTGCATTGGAGTCGTTCGGGTTATGATCGAATGGTCGTAAGGCTGAAGATACGGTCGTTGTAATGAAGTCGGGGTCAAGGGAACGGATAGAGAAGGTGGAGTTTGACATGAAGGCGATATATCGGACAGCCGCGTTTATACTATTGGCATGGCTTATAGGGATCGTCGGGTTTCACGCGTTTGCGACATGGTGGAACCCGCCTTCGCTCGCAAGAAATACGGAGCGGTGGCTGCAGCACGTGCGGCAGCAGAATTATGAAGAAGCCGCAAAACTGCTGAAGCATGCCGGCACGATCGCGAATTGGTCGGATGACATGGGGAAATTGCAAGACGAAATGAAATTTCGATTGCGTTCATTTGCCCGCATCGAATATATCTTCGACGACGGGAGCTTCGGTACCGGACACGCCGACTTGATCTTCGACTGGGATGGACAAGCGATTGCCGCCAAAGCGATTCTGACGACCGCCGAGGATGGAAGCGTGGGGCAAGTATGCGCCATTACCCCACCAGAAGCCGATAAGCGGGCAAGATCGGCGTTTGCCGAATGGAACCGGTTAGCGTGCGGAGGCTCCTTCTAGCGGCACGATGGAATTGGCGATCGATAAAGCTCGCAAAAGGGTAGGGACAAGCCGCTTATTCTGAGCTAAACTAACAATGTACGAGCATTGTCGAATCGCCAATTCAAGGAGGGGTTCAGGGGTTGGGTAAGATCATGAGATACGAACGAAATTGGGCAGGCAATTATGCATACGAGGCCGCTGCATGCCATTTTCCCGAAAGCTTGGAAGAAGCGCGCGCGCTTATCGCGGGCAACCGACGCGTCAAGGTGATCGGCACCCGGCATTCGTTTAACGGCATCGCGGATACGGATGTCGCGCATATCTCGTTAGCCCGTCTTAACCGCGTCATCGCGTTGGATCGGGAGACGAACCGGGTCACGGTCGAAGGCGGAATAACGTACGGAGATTTAAGCCGGTACTTGCACGAGCAGGGTTACGCCCTTCATAATTTGGCTTCGCTGCCTCATATTACGGTTGCGGGAGCATGCGCGACGGCCACGCACGGCTCCGGCGACGGCAATGGCAGCCTGGCGACGGCCGTTAGCGGCATCGAACTCCTCAAAGGCGACGGCGAGTTGGTTAGGCTGACCAAAGACGAGTCGGATGGCAGGTTCGCCGGGGCTGTCGTCGGCCTCGGAGCGTTAGGCATCGTCACGAAGCTTACTTTGGACGTCGTTCCCTCGTTCGAGATGACGCAGCATGTTTTCGAAGGGCTTTCCTTCGATGAGCTGGCCGACGGTTTCGACGATATCGCGTCTTCCGGATATAGCGTCAGCTTATTCACGGATTGGAAGGGACCGAGCTTTAATCAAGTATGGCGGAAACGAGTCCTGACGGAAGCGAGCGGAATCCCGGACATCCCGCACGCGGAGTCGCGGAATTTCTTTGGCGCAGCCGCCTCCACCGTCAAGCTGCATCCCGTTCCCGGGGTTTCGGCGGAGAATTGCAGCGATCAGCAGGGAATAGCGGGTCCTTGGCACGAGCGGCTCCCGCATTTCCGCATGGACTTCACGCCGAGCGCGGGCGAAGAGCTGCAAAGCGAATATTTTGTGCCGCGCAGGCATGCGTACGATATGGTGAAAGCTCTTAACGGGCTGAGCGGCCGGATCGCGCCGCTTCTCTTTATTTCGGAGCTGAGGACCATCAAGGCCGACGATCTCTGGATGAGCCCTAGTTACGGGCAGGATGCCGTGGCGCTACACTTCACCTGGAAGCCGGATTGGGAGGCGGTCCGGCAGGTGCTGCCGCTCATTGAAGAGAAGCTGGAGCCGTTTGGCGCCCGGCCGCACTGGAGCAAGCTGTTTACGATGGCACCGGCCAAGCTGCGATCGTTATACGTCAAACATCCGGAGTTTAGAGAGCTGGCGCGAGAATTCGATCCGCATGGCAAGTTCCGCAATGCATATCTCGATACTTATATCTACTAGCATTTGACCGAGGCGGCGCGGCATGGTCCGAGCCGCCTCGGTCATCCTATTCGCGTTCCGTTTTTAACAAGAAGAATATAATTTGTGCACCGCTTCATAAGGAGAAATGTTACAATAAATAGAAACGAATGCATAAGGGAGGGAGCTTGTGGATGTTGGCCGGATTAGACGGGGAAGCTGGGTTTCGAGCGTCCGTAACGCGTCGTCCGCTCATTGATTAAGGATTTTCGATACCGAACAGGAGGACTACATGAAGAAGGTATGGGTCTGCATCCTTGGCATATGCTGGATGCTCGGAGCTTGCTCGAATCATGCCGATTACGAGAAACCCCGACTGATATTCGAGGGAGCGGGGCAGCACTGGAGCGCCGCGATCACGGATGCCGTCACGCGCATGAACGGGAAAGACTATTTTACCATTACGTACAGGTACTTAGGCGAGTTCGGCGATCTGCTCCGGATGGATCGGATGACGTTCGCGCAAGGGACGTCGCTGGGGACGGAGACGGTGGATTGGGTGGATACTTCCTACAAGGAGAAGCTGGTGGCCGAGGGAACGTATTCCGAAGAGGAAGAGGGCAAGCGGGGGATCGTC
>JAQSXN010000440.1 GCA_029256665.1 Paenibacillus sp. | reverse complement strand
CGACGAAGGCGGCTTCGCGCCGAACCTTGGTTCCAACGAAGAAGCGATCACGACAATCATCTCCGCGATTGAGCGCGCAGGCTACAAGCCGGGCGTAGACGTATTCCTCGGTATGGACGTTGCTTCGACGGAATTTTTCAAAGACGGCAAATACGTCCTTGCAGGCGAAGGCAAATCGTTCACATCGGCTGAGTTCGTTGACCTTCTCGCTTCGTGGGTTGATAAATACCCGATCGTATCGATCGAAGACGGCTGCTCCGAAGACGACTGGGATGGCTGGAAGCTTCTTACCGAGAAGCTCGGCGGCAAAGTTCAGCTCGTTGGCGACGACCTGTTCGTAACGAACACGGAGCGTCTGTCCTCCGGCATCGAGCAAGGCGTGGGCAACTCCATCTTGGTTAAAGTCAACCAAATCGGCACGCTGACCGAAACGTTCGACGCGATCGAAATGGCGAAACGCGCCGGTTACACGGCGGTTATCTCCCATCGTTCCGGCGAAAGCGAAGACAGCACGATCGCGGACATCGCGGTTGCGACCAACGCCGGCCAAATCAAAACAGGCGCTCCTTCCCGTACGGACCGCGTAGCGAAGTACAACCAATTGCTTCGCATCGAGGACCAGCTGGGCTCCACGGCTCAGTACGGCGGCAAAGCGGCGTTCTACAACCTGAAAAACTTCAAATAATAGGACGAGCGCGGCCCCGCGCCGCCTCTGAATAACGCACGCGAGCATGCGACAACGCCCGCCTTACTTCCTCGGTTAGAGGAGGCAAGGCGGGCGTTTTTCTCTAAGATTCCTTCGGAATGTCGCATTTGTTCTGAATGAATCGGATTTGATTCTGCAGGTAATTTACTTGATCCTGCCACTGCTTCGATTGGTCATGAGTCCCGTTCTCCAGTTCGCGAAGTTGTTCCATTAACCCAGGCAAATCAGTCGAAGCATTGGCGCAATCGTATTGGCTGTCTAACGAGTGTGTCATATATCCATCTCCTTGGCTTTTTATTATGCCCATCGTGAAGGCGGGAAGGCGAGACCGCCGGAGATTAGTGTTTGTAGCGCCGGGCAAAATATGCGAAAAAGAGCATACCCATTGTTAAAGGCATGCTCCCTGGCTATCAAATATAGCTGAACCTCCGCGTTGGCCGAGAACCTTACACCAAAACAGCCGTGCCGCTAACCGCAACCATCAGCATGCCGTCGCGGATGACCTCATAGTCGATGTCGCAGCCGATGATGGCGGTGGCGCCGAGGCGGGAAGCCTTCTGCGTCATCTCAGCGAACGCCGCGTCGCGCGCCTCTTGCAGCTTGGACTCGTACACGCCGGAACGTCCGCCGACCATGTCGGTGATCGAAGCCATAAAGTCGCGCAATACATTCGCCCCCATAATAACCTCGCCCGTTACCACGCCATAATATTGCCGAACAGGATACCCTTCGATTGTATTGGTCGTTGTAATGATCATTTGATTGCCTCCTCGGTTTAGTGGATGGTAATAATCGGTAGTACGGAGCTTGCGGGCTTACGTTTCCTTTCTTCTCGTGATCCCCGCCACATGCCCGGGACCGAGCAAGGTCAGCTTTGATAAAATCTGTGCCATTTGCTCCGGCGGCAGGTCCATGCCGTTATCCAGCCAGCTCTGGATGACGCCGAGATGGGCGGAACTGACGTACGCGGTCAAATAGTCGACCGGAACAAGCACTTCGCTGCCTCCGCTTGTCAGGATGGGGAGAGCGCGTTGCCGGATGACATCCTTAAGCCGCTTTTGGAAGGAAGGATCGCCGCCGGGCCCAAGGACGACTCGCATAAACCGAGCATTATCCTGTAGATATTGGAACAGCTTGGTTACGAAGGGCGACGGATCGATCTCTCCGCTGTACGGATTTGTCCATTTGCCTTGCAAGACGTTCAAGAATCCTTCTGCCGCAAACTTTTCGATCACGCCGATAATCTCCGCTTCGCTTTGCTCCAGCAAGTCGTATTTGTCCCTGTAATGAATATAGAAAGTTCCGCGGTTTATGTCGGCCTTTTCCGTCAGGTCTTTGACCGTGATGCCTTCGAATCCTTTTTCCTCCATCAGCTCCGTAAGAGCATCTCTGATAACCCGTTTCGTACGCAGTATGCGCCTATCCGGCGTGCCTGATTCTTCGGCCATCTAAGCACCTCCTCAACACCTTTTGCCGATCTGTTTAGTATGCGGCATTATCCGCTGGATTGATGATTGCGTTGTGCGCTAGATCCATTATAATCTACATTGTGACCATAACTCAACACGGTGTTCATTATTATGAGGGAAGTCAACCAACAAAGGAGCGTGTAATAATGAACGTACTCAACAATAAACTGCTGCTCGCGTCGCCGTTGATCGCGATGCTGGTTTTAACCGTTTTCGTCCTTACGTTATATCCGTCGGCAACGATGAAACCCGTCTCGATGCCTGTCGCCATCGTCAATCTGGACGAAGGAGCGGCGTTGCCGAACGGTTCGGAGCTGAAGGCTGGCGAGCAGCTTGCCGGACAAATGAAACAGGCTTCGGAAGCGGATGCGGGTGGCGAGCCGTCTCCCGTGAAGTGGGTGTCCCTGGAGTCTGCGGAGTTGGCCAAATCCGGTCTCGACAACCGCGAGTATTATGCGGCGCTGATTATCCCGGCCGACTTTAGCGCGAAGCAGGTTTCGCTTCGATCGCCGGAGCCTAGCCAGCCGGAGCTGGAAGTGCTTGTTAACCAGGGGATGAACGCGACGGCCGCGGGCATGATCACGGGGACCGTTAACGGCATGATCGGACAGATGAACGGAGCGATCGGCGCAGGGCTGGTTCAAGAGCTTGAAGCCGGCGGGGTTATGCTTAAGCCTTCGCAAGCCGCGATCGTTGCCGCTCCGATTAAAGCCCAAATCGTAAACGTCAACGAAACGGGGCCTAGCGCGGCCAGGGGCAACGCGCCGATCTCGTTGTTCCAGCCGATCTGGATGGCGAGCATCGCGGCCGCCGCCATCGGCACTTTGGCGGCGGGCAAAGCAGGCCGAACGGTCGCGTCCAGGTCCGGCAACCTAACGAACAAACTCATGCAAGCAGGGGTTGGCGCCGTAGCGGCCGTGCTTTCGGGTTATCTCGTCACCTGGCTTGCGGATCGTTTCTTGGAATTGGGCGTACCTAGCGTCGCCGATATGGGGCTGTTTATCTCGCTAGCGATCTTCGCCTTTTACCTTATGATTTCGGCCGTCCTCTCGTGGACGGGGATTCGGGGGATCGTGCTGTTCGTGCTTCTGTTGTTCTTCGGAGCGCCGCTCTTGTCGCTGCCTCCCGAATTTATGAACGGCTTCTATCGCGACTTTGTGCATGCGTGGCTGCCGATGAGGTTTATGGTCGACGGCTTGAGAGAGCTCTTCTTCTTCGGCGACGGCTTCGAGTGGAATGCATCGACGGCGGCGCTCGTATGGATCGGTACGGGCGGTCTGATCGTGCTGCTGCTCTCCGCGCTTAAACCGGAGAGAGCATCGAGCGTCACGGAAAAGACGACTGCTGCCGGCTAAGCATCGGGGGTTTAAGTTGGGGCGGATTGCTGCATGAGGTTGCCGCTCGTCGGCGGAGCCTTTATGATGATCATAAGAATGCCTGGCCGAAGCCGGGAGGGGGATATGGATGATCATCGAGGTAATCGCGATACGGGCCGAGGATATAGTAGCGGCGGCGGAAGGCGGCGCGGATCGGATCGAGCTGGTTAGCGGCATCGCGGAGGGCGGACTAACGCCAAGCGCCGGACTGGTGGAGGCCGCGGTACGCGCGTCGGCATTGCCGGTCAACGTCATGATTCGACCGCATAGCCAGTCGTTTGTATACAGCGAAAGCGATCTTCGCATCATGCTGAGGGATATCGAATGCGCCCGGGAAGCCGGGGCCGCAGGGATCGTTGTAGGTTTGCTGGATCGGAGCGGCCGTATATGCGAGAAGGGATTGGAGCCGTTGCTTAAGGCGGCCGAAGGACTCGACGTGACGTTTCATCGGGCCTTCGACGAGATCGGGGACCAGCTTGAAGCGCTTCGTACGCTGTCCCGGTATCCCATGATTCGGCGAGTGCTCACTGCGGGTGGACGAAGCCCCGCGCCGGAGGCGGCCGATTGGCTGCGCGAGCTTCGCTTGGCGGCTAATGGAATGAAAGGGCCGGCTATTATGGGCGGCTACGGTCTTAAGCCATCCAATATCCATGCTTTCGTGGATCGGACGGGAGTCGCGGAGATCCACTTCGGCTCCGGCGTACGCAAGGATAAT
>JAQSXN010000439.1 GCA_029256665.1 Paenibacillus sp. | reverse complement strand
CCTCAGCGTCCCGTGTTCGAGGTAAGTAGAGGCTTGGTTGACGTACTGGCCGAATGCCGGCTCCGTGCGCATGCCGAGCTCCCTCGGATACGGCAATTCCACGTCGATCATGGCCGATAATCTGCCCGGTCTTGCCGACATGACCGCGATCTTGGACGACAGCAGCACCGCTTCGAACACGTTGTGGGTGACGAACAGGACGGTCATCTTCTCCCGGGACCAGATGTCGAGCAGCTCCAACTGCAAGGTTTGCCGCGTAATTTCGTCCAGCGCGGCAAACGGTTCGTCCATCAGGAGCAGCTTCGGCTTGGCCGCCAGCGCCCTGGCGATCGACACCCGCATCTTCATCCCGCCGGAGAGCTGCCTCGGATACGCTTTGTGGTAATCTTTGAGCCCGACCATCTCCAGCACGCGCGCGGCCTCTTCCTTATGCGCCTTCGAATTGCCGCCTCTCAGCTCGAGCGGCAATACGACATTGTCCATGACCGTGCGCCAAGGCAACAGATTCGCATCCTGGAAGACAAACGCGATATCGCCCGATTCGCGTATCAGCTGCCGTGGAGCCTTGCCTGCCGCTAGAACGGCGCCGGAGGTTGGTTCCTCCAGTCCGGCTACCATTCGCAGCGCCGTCGACTTGCCGCAGCCCGACGGTCCCAGGAAGCTGACAAACTCTCCTTCTCGAATCGCCAGGTTGACGTTCGTCAACGCCACCGTTCCCGTGCTGTAGATTTTGCCGACATGGTCAAAGGTAACGATCTCTGCTCCGCTTGCGTTCTTCACACCGCCGCCCCCTCCATAAACAACTCTGCCGATAAGCTAGATTGTTTATGTCAATTTAAGTGACATGTTATCATCTAGCCCCATGTTGAACAATGGATATAGTAGCTAAAGATCGCCGCTTATTTTGGTCACCATCACTAATTAGTCAGGGAACACATGGGTTAACACCGCATCCATGTCCAGATAATAAGTGACATATAAATAACATGAAACGGATACCTCCTCCCTTTTCAGTCGCTATCCCGCCCCCATTCACCGAACAAAAAAAAGAAACGGACGGATCAAAGATCCGTCGCGTTCCTCGAATATCGATTGTCGCAAGCTCAGCCCGCGCTTGGAATCGAAGGCCCCGCCGCGAATTGGCTGTTGTACAAATCGGCGTAGAAACCGCCTTGCGACAGAAGCTCCTCATGATTGCCTTGCTCGATGACGGAACCCTCCTTCATGACAAGAATGAGATCCGCGTCCCGAATCGTCGACAGGCGATGGGCGATTACAAAGCTTGTGCGACCGGACATCAGATGGTTCATCGCCTGCTGAATTTGGATCTCCGTGCGCGTATCGACGCTGCTCGTCGCTTCGTCCAAGATGAGAATCGACGGATCGGCGAGAATCGCCCGGGCGATCGTCAAGAGCTGCTTCTGGCCTTGGGAAATGTTCGACGCTTCTTCGTTAAGCACCGTATCGTAGCCTTCCGGCAGCGTACGGATGAAGTGGTCGGCATGCGCCGCTTGCGCGGCATCCACGACTTCCGCCTCCGTCGCCCCCAATCGCCCGTAGGCGATATTGTCCCGGATCGTGCCGTTAAACAGCCACGTATCCTGGAGCACCATCCCGAACAAGCTGCGAAGCTGGCCGCGCTCCAAGTCGCGGATATCCCTTCCGTCGATGGTAATCGCGCCGTCGCCCACTTCGTAGAATCTCATCAACAGATTGACGAGCGTCGTCTTGCCCGCTCCGGTCGGCCCTACGATCGCGACCGTCTGGCCGCTCTTGACGGCGATATTCATATTCTCGATAAGCGGCTTGTCGGGATTGTAGCCAAAGTTAACGCCGCGGAATTCCACTTCGCCGCGAGGTCGCGCAACGTTTCCGCGTCCCGCAACATCCGGCGATTCCTCCGTTTCGTCGAGCAGCTCGAATACTCGCTCCGCCGACGCTAGCGTCGATTGAATGATATTGGCGATATTGGCCGTTTGCGTAATCGGCATCGTGAATTGGCGCGCGTATTGGATGAATGCTTGAATATCGCCGACCGTAATCGTCCGTTGCGTAACCAGCACGCCGCCCACGACGCAGATGCACACATAGCCGATGTTGCCGATCAGGTTCATGACCGGCATGATGATGCCGGAAATAAATTGCGCCCGCCAGCTGGAATCGTACAGCTTGTCGTTCATCTCTTCGAATTGCCGAATCGATTCCTTCTCGCGGCCGAACGCCTTCACGATCGTATGGCCGGTGTACATTTCCTCGACGTGGCCGTTAAGCGAGCCGAGCTGCGCCTGCTGATTTTTGAAGTGGACCTGGGACCGCTTCGCGATCATGGCGATCGCCACGAAGCTGAGCGGCAGCGTCAAGATGAGAATCAGCGTAAGCAGCGGGCTGATCGTCAGCATCATAATAATGACGCCGATAAGCGTCACGATGGACGTGATGAGCTGCGTCAAGCTCTGCTGCAGCGTGTTGCTTATATTGTCCACGTCGTTGACGACGCGGCTAAGGATATCGCCGTTCGAACGCGAATCGTAGAATTTGAGCGGCAGCCGCCCGAGCTTGTCGTTCACTTCGTTCCGCAGCCGGAATACGACCTTCTGGGCGACCCCCGCCATCAGATACTGCTGGACAAAGGCGAACAGCGCGCTGATGACGTACAGAATCGCAAGCAGGCCCAATATTTGCACGATGCCGTCAAAATCGATCGGCACATCGTTCACGATGCCATCGAACAGTTTGTCCGTCGCCTTGCCCAATATTTTGGGACTGAGAATCGAGAATACCGTACTGAGAATCGCGGCCGTCAGCACGGCGATCAACGTCAGCCTGAACGGCTTCAAATATCCGGACAGCCGCTTCAGCGAGCCTTTGAAATCGCGCGCCTTCTGCCCGGGGACGCCCATCATGCCGGGTCCGGGACCAAAGCCCATGGGGCGTCCTCCGGGCGGGCCTCCGCCGCGAGCGCCGGCTCCGTCTTTATGCTCTTTGCTCATGCGCTCTCCTCCTCAGACAGCTGCGAAGATACGATCTCGCGATATACGTCGCTGGTCTTCATCAGCTCTTGATGCGTGCCGATGCCCGCGATGCGTCCTTCGTCCAGAACGATGATCCGGTCGGCGTCCATGACGGTGCTGACGCGCTGGGCGACGATGATCACGGCCGCATCCGTCGTCTCCGCGCGCAGCGCGCGGCGCAGCATCGCGTCGGTCTTATAGTCGAGCGCGGAGAAGCTGTCGTCGAATAAGTAAACCTTCGGTTTGCGCACGAGCGCGCGGGCGATCGACAAACGTTGCTTCTGGCCGCCGGATACGTTCGTCCCGCCTTGCGCCAGCACGGAGTCGAAGCCTTCGGGCATCTCCGACACGAAGTCGATCGCCTGAGCCGTCGCCGCAGCCTGATGGATTTCCTCCATCGTCGCGTCCTGTTTGCCGTACCGGATATTGTCGGCCACCGTCCCCGAGAACAATACCGCCTTCTGCGGCACCAGGGCGATCTTCTCGCGAAGCTCTTCTTGCGGCCAATCCCGGACATCCCTGCCGTCGATCCGAACGGAACCGCCCTCCGCATCGAAGAAGCGCGGGATCATGTTGATCATCGTCGACTTGCCGGAGCCCGTCCCCCCGATAATCGCCGTCACTTCGCCGGGACCGGCGCGGAACGATATGCCCGACAACGCCGGCATCTCGGCGCCCGGGTAACTGAAGCTTACGTCGTCGAATTCCACGACTCCGCTGACGGAGTCTCGGGCTGACGACTTGCCGGATACGCGATCCGTCACCGACGGCTGAAGCTCCAGCACTTCGTTGATGCGCACCGCCGATGCCGATGCGCGCGGCACCATGACGAACATCATCGAGAACATAAGCAACGAGAACATGATTTGCATCGCGTATTGGATAAAGGCCATAAGGTCTCCTACGCCCATAGCCTCGTTATCGATACGAAGTCCGCCGAACCAGACGATGGCGATCGTCGACAAGTTCATGATCAGCATCATGACCGGCATCATGACCGCCATGATCTGGTTTACCTTGACCGACGTTTCCATCAAGTCGCGGTTGGCATCGGTGAATCGCTTGTTCTCATGTTCCGTCCGGTTAAACGAACGAATGACGCGAATGCCCGTCAACCCTTCGCGAAGGGCCATAATGATGCCTCCGATGCACATCATCGGCGCCATGACCATGAGGCGAAGCATCATCATGAGCACTTGCTGCACCTGGTTGATATCGTTGGTCGTGCGCGTAATGAGCGACGCGGTGCCGATCCGGTCGAACTCCCGCAGCGAGAAATGCTCGGCATGCTGGAACACTTTGCCCCGGACGATCCGGCCGAAGCCGGAAGAGATCTTCGAGGCGTACAAGCTTGCCAGAATCGACACCGCCGTGCCGAGCACCGTGAACAGCAGCATATACCCGCCCATTCGCCAGATATAAGGTTTATTGCCTTCGATGACGCCTTTGTTGACGATGTCCGCCATCAAGGTCGGCAAGTACAGCTCCGACAACGATTGAAGCAGAACCAGCGTCATCACTAGCGCGATCGCGGCCCGATACGGCCGCAGAAATCGGAACAATCGCAGCATCTTCTCTCATCATCCCCCAAGTCTCGATCGTGGCCCGTTCCGCCGGGAACGGGTCTCTTAACCTAGCAATATTTTAGTAGTAAACAAACACATACCTATTATATCTGTTCCGCTCCTTGCAATTCAATCGGTCCTCCGGCGTTTGCTCCTAACGGACACCATGGGCGTTCCATCAGCCAACTCGCCCGCTCCAACTCCTAACGGACACCAGGGACGTTATTGGTCAAAAAACACACCTTTCACAAACGGAACGGACACAGCGGCCTCTATTCGAGGCTTTCCAGGTTCATTCTGGCTCCAATACTCTAAATAACGTCCCTGCTGTCCGTTAGGTTAGCGTATTGCTCTATTTTGACTATATAGCGCCTCTCGTGTCCGTTACATTTACAAGTTATCCATACCAACCACGCACCGTCCCCCGTCATCGCAGTAAACTATCCTTTCACCACTTACTTGTCATCCCCCCACTCTCGAGATAAACCACTAGACATCTTGCACGCTTTGCGATATTCTACAGCTGTAACGACAATCACCTTTGCGGCCGTGAAGAACACGCTGCTTCGATCCTCGAGATCGGAGCGGCGTTTTTTGTTTTCCGGTTTGCTTTAAATTTTAAAGGAGGAAGCGATGTCTAAATTCGAAGAGAAGTACGAGGAATGGTTGAATAAAATAATAGCCGAGGAAACGAACCCTAGAAGACGCGAACGATTAGAACAAGGACTTGGACACGGCACAATCGAATTTCTCCGAACCATCTGGTTCCCGAAGGCAGGAAATTTCGATCATTTGTATCCAGAATGGGAAGTCCGCGACTTTCACAACGGCTATCGCTACATTGACCTGGCCTATATGCCATGCGGCGCTCGGGGAGCCATCGAAATCCAAGGTTATGGACCGCATGCGCGTGATCTCGATGTGAGGCGATTCAAGGATCTTTGCTGGCGCCATTGCTTGATGGCTCTGGACGGATGGATATTTTTGCCGATATCCTATCCTTCGATTAAAGAGGAGACAGGACGATGCCAGCAGCTTATTCTTTCGTTCATCGGCAAATTCGTATCGACTAGGACGAACACGGATGCAAATTTGAGCTTTCTCGAAGCCGAGACATTACGTTTTGCACGTCGTTTGCTTCGACCTTTTACTCCAGCAGAATTGGCCGCGCATCTATGCATATCGGACCGTCACGCGAGACGCCTGCTGGCCCAAATGGTTCAATCCGATTGGCTCGATGTTGCCAGCGGCAACAAACGATATCGGACCTTTCGAATACATATCGAATAGACCTTTCATCACAATCGCCTTTTTGTCGCAAACAAACGCAACGGACACCTGGGACGTTATTTCGCAGATTTCACGCCTGTCGCAATTGTAACGGACACCGCGGCCTCTATCTGCACAATTCAAGACACTTTGCACTCCAAGCAGACCAAATAACGCCCCTGCTGTCCGTTACGATTGAGAACCGGCCATTTTCGGCCTTATAACGTCTCCCCCTGTCCGTTACATCCAACTGCACCTACCGGGTGTGTCAATCCTCAAACAAAGAGCAAACGTAACGGACACAGCGGCCTCTATTCGAGGCTTGCCAAGTCGGCTTCACGGTTCAAGACATTTACCACTCCCAACATACGAAAAAAAAGCCGCGCGACATCGCCTGAAAACATCCGGCAATGAAGGCGGCCCACCGTGCCACGACTCCGTACAACTAACCAATGTTACTTAACACGCCATCCTACACACGCCGTACCGCATCAGTAGGGCAATGAACATTAGACGACGAGA
>JAQSXN010000438.1 GCA_029256665.1 Paenibacillus sp. | reverse complement strand
GCGTATTTCATCCCGGCCTGTTTGGCCGCTTTGGCCCATGCGCGGGGATCGTACGATACCGGGTCGAACTCGTCGAAATAAGGCTGGTAATCCTCTACCGTCAGTTGCTCGAAGCTCCGCACCCATTCGCCGCGCGCGGGAATCGCGTACAGCCCCCAGTGGATGAACATGCCGAACCGGTCTTCCAGAAACCACTTCGTGCGCTCCGTTCGTTCCTTAATATGGAGTTGCCCTCTGCTCATGCGTCTTGCCCCCAATCGAATAATGTTCAGCCCCAGTCTAACAAGGTTATAATGGAATGGACAGATACGTTCATAACTATCGCGGGTACAAAAATAACTTTAATAGGCTGTCAGCCGGGGGTGAAGCATGAACCGAATCGACGTCGGCGGAGCCGCGCGGGATATGGTGTTGAATATGCAGGTCGAGGTGCTCGAGGCGAGGCTGACGCAGTGCTGGACGGGCTGGCGGGAGCTGGATTATTCACCGCCTCATAACAAGCTTTATTTTATATTGGACGGGGAAGGCTGGGTCCGAATCGAAGGAAGGGAGATGTTCCCGGAGCCGGGGCAGCTTGTTCTGATGCCAGCGCA
This sequence comes from Paenibacillus sp., assembly GCA_029256665.1. Classification (GTDB taxonomy): domain Bacteria; phylum Bacillota; class Bacilli; order Paenibacillales; family Paenibacillaceae; genus Pristimantibacillus. The sequence continues at coordinate 3,684 of JAQSXN010000438.1, read as the reverse complement.
CAAGCAACAATCGTTTTCGGCGATCAGCGATCGGCCTTATTATAAATATTGGTGCCACTTTACCGCGATCACCGGACAGACGGACGTCTTTCAGTGGCTCGATATGCCCTATTGCTTTGAGGGGTTGGACCGCGCCGTCATGGAGGAGCTGTTCCGCGAGCTGGTCGACGCGCATCGGGATCCGTCGATTGCCGCAAGGCTGAAGGAGAAGGCGATGCTGCTGCAGATTCTGTCCCTCATGATGGAAGCCCAGCCGCTTCGTATACGCCAAAGCCAGAGCCATGAGATGGAGCGGCTAACGCTCATTCAGCAATACGTCGACGACCATCTGGATCGGGAGATGACCCTGGAGGAGCTGGCGGAGGTGCTGCATCTGCATCCCAATTACTTCAGCAAATACTTCAAGCGCCACTTCGGCATGCCGCCGCTCAAATACGTAAGCCGCAAACGAATGGACCATGCGAAGCAGCTCCTGAAGACGACATCCCGGAGCGTTAAGGAGGTCGCCGCCGCGATCGGGTTCGACGATGCGAACTACTTCTCCAAGACGTTTCGGAGGGAAGTCGGGTTCAGTCCGTCGGAGTATCGGCTTAACGTGTAGCGCGGCGTTATTTCCAATTGCACCCGCGCAAGGACTATAATGATAGTAATCTACGAGATTAAGGAGGAGGGAATCGATTATGAAATACAGAAGACTTGGCGGCACGGGGCTTAACGTATCGGTCATCGGCATCGGCACCTGGCAATTCGGAGGCGAGTGGGGCAGGGAGTACTCGCAGGCAGAAGCGGACGCTATCCTGGATAAGGGGCATGAGCTCGGCATTAATCTGATCGACACGGCCGAATGTTACGGCGACCATCTCTCCGAGAAGCTGATCGGCGACTACATAAGCCGCCGCAATCGCGAGGATTGGATCATTGCGACGAAATTCGGCCATCATTTCCACGATTTGTTTACGCGTACCGACGCGTTTAAGGCCGGCGAAGTCGTGGCGCAGCTGGATGCCTCGCTTCGCGCGCTGCGGACGGATTATATCGATTTGTACCAATTCCACTCCGGACCGGACGCCGCGTTCGACAGCGACGAGCTGTGGACGGTGCTGGACAAGCAGCGGGAAGCGGGCAAAATCCGGTTCCTCGGCACGTCGATCGGCAGCAACGACAACCTGCATCAGACGGAAGCCTCGACCAGGGTGGGCTCGCGCGCCATCCAGGTCGTGTACAACCGGCTGGAGCGCCAGCCGGAGCAGCGGGTGTTCCCTTCCTGCGAAGCGCAGGATCTGGGCGTGCTTGCGCGGGTACCGCTCGCGAGCGGATATTTGAGCGGCAAGTACAAGCCCGGCGCGACCTTCGCGGGCAACGACGTCCGCCACCGCCACGATGCCGAAGCGACAAGGCTGAAGCTGGAGGAGGTCGAGCGCATCGGCCGCGAGGAGGTGCCTGCCGGCGTCGATATGGCGAGCTGGGCGCTCGCTTGGTGCCTTAAGCATCCGGCGGTGACGACCGTCATCCCGGGCTGCAAGGATCCGGCGCAGGTCGAAGCCAACGCGCGCGCCGCGGAGCTTGTGACGGAGGCGCATCCGCAGGACGCGAATAAGGGTGGCCTAGTTGACTGAAGAATACAGCCGTACGGCGCAAAGGTCCAGAATTGCGGCGATATTGTCCGTTATAATTAGCCATACAACGATTTGCGCGAAACAATAGGCAATGGCGGCGAAAAAGCCGGGTTTCGGTCTATATGGACCGGGATCCGGCTTTTCGTCATGTTCGTTTTTATTATTGGAGCAGCGGTGGGCACGAACGTCGCTAGGATGAAAGACGATCGCAAAAAAATCATCTTTCTTTCCCCTGGCATTTGGACTATAATAACTGCTGAACTGAGCCAAATTCGACAAATATAGACAATAATCTTCGATATGCGCCTCGCGCTACGGAAAGGAAAAGAACGTTGAAGCTTAGCACTTATTTCGCGTTATCGTTTGCGCTAATCATCGTTATCGTCATTACGTCGGTCTCGATCGTATACGGTCAGAGAACGAAATCCGCATTGGAACGAGAAATCGGAGAATCGCTAACCTCTCTGTCGCATGGCATGGGGGACAAGCTGGATCGATATATGTGGTCGAGATACAACGAAATCACGCTTCTGGCGACGCTGGACGTCTTCAGGCAACCGGACGATCTGCGGGAAGCCAACCGTCTTCTGGGCGAGCTGCAGGGCAACATTCCCGCCTTTTCCTGGGTTGGCCTTCTGGACGCCGATGGTAACGTGAAAGCGGCGACCGGAGATATTCTGGTAGGCGAGGACATATCGGAGCGCCCCGTCTATCTCGAAGCGCTCAAGGAGCCGTTCGTCGGGGACGTGCACGATGCCGTGCTGCTTTCCAAGCTGCTGCCCAATCCGACCGGCGAACCGCTGAAGTTCGTGGATATCAGCACGCCGCTATTTAACGACGCCGGCGAATTCACGGGCGTTCTTGCGGCCCATCTCAGCTGGGAGTGGTCGCGGGAGGTGCAGCGGACCGTGCTCGCGCCGTTCCAGGACGCCCGTCAGCGGCAACTGGACGTGATGGTGTTGAGCGGGAAGGACCATGCCGTTCTGTCGGGCCCCGAGGAGATGATCGGACAAGTGCTCGAGCTGCCCGACGTGGATCATTTGAGCGCGGACAACGAGTGGACGGTGCAGCGATGGCCCGATGGGGAGACGTATCTGACCGGATTCGCGACGGGAGTCGGCTACGGCAATTATCCCGGACTGGGCTGGCGAATCGTCATCAGGCAGCCGATCGACGTGGCGTTTGCCCAGGTTCGCGAGCTGATTGTGTTGATGATCGCGACCGGTGCGGCGCTTGCCATCTCCTGCGGGCTGATCGGCTGGATGCTGGCTCGGAAGGTATCGCGTCCCCTATCCCTGATTTCGGAGGCGGCCAATAAGCTGCGAAGAGGCGAGGAAGCGGAAATTCCGTTTACCCGGGGGATCAAGGATATCGAGGTGTTGTCCAGCTCGCTGAGCATATTGATCGCGGAGCTGACGGAGCGGAAGACCGCGCTGGTGCGGATGGAGGATAAAGCGCATCACGACAAGCTGACGGGTCTGCTGAACCGGTCGGCCATGGACGTCACCGTGCAGCAAGCCGTTCGGCAAGCGGAGGAGCGGGGCGGAGGGCTTGCTTTCATGTACATGGATCTCGACGGATTTAAAGCCATTAACGATAAGTACGGCCATGCGGTGGGAGATGAGCTGCTTAAGGAGGTTGCGGACAGGCTTCGGACCAACTCTCGCGGCGGCGATTATTTGTTCCGCATGGGCGGGGACGAATTTATTCTCATCCTTTCGGTGTCCGGCGCCGAAGCCGAACGGGAGGCCGAGGCCGTGGCGGGACGCGTGCTGGAGTCGGTGCGGTTGCCATTCGACATCGAATACCACCGGATGGGCGTAAGCTGCAGCATCGGGCTCGCGATGTGGCCGCAAGAGGGACGCGATATCGACGCGCTGCTGCGGGATGCCGACGAGGCGTTGTACGCCTCCAAGAACAAGGGGAAAAACCAGCTTACTTTTGCCGAACGGGTCTATGCTTAACGATAAAGAAGCGCCCTCGGGGCGCTTTTTTGCATTTTAAGTTTTTATAAGTTACTGCACTTTATAAAAGCATGCTCGGAACATAACGCGCCTCGCCGCCAAAG
>JAQSXN010000004.1 GCA_029256665.1 Paenibacillus sp. | reverse complement strand
TGCATGCGGCCGTTCTAGGCTTTACGCATCCGCGTACGGGAGAGAGATTGCAATTCGAAGCTCCGTTGCCGGAAGACATGGAGCATGTGCTGGATAGTCTCCGTCACCGCTAAACCGATAAGTGCAAACTTTTGCGCATATTCTGCATTATGCTTGTCGCGGATGTGCGCTATTCTTATGTTAATCGCACTAAATCTCATTTAAGGACAGGTGAACGAACGTGACTTCCATTAACCAAAATTACTTGGAGCTGCAAGGCAGCTATTTATTTTCCGAAATCGCGAAACGCCGCACGAAATTCATTCAAGAAAATCCAAACGCCGAGATTATCAGCCTTGGCATCGGCGACGTAACGCGCGGCTTGCCGGACGCCGTCATTAAAGCGATGCACGGCGCGGTGGACGAGCTGGCGCAGCCGGGATCGTTCCGCGGATACGGCCCCGAGCAAGGCTACGACTTCCTGATCAACGCGATCATCGAGAACGACTACAAAGCGCTGGGCATCGACATTGCCGCGGGTGAGGTATTCGTATCCGACGGCTCGAAGTGCGACGTCGGCAACATTCAGGAAATTTTTAGCCAGGACAGCGTGATCGCGGTTCAGGATCCCGTGTATCCCGTGTACGTCGACACAAACGTCATGGCAGGCCGCTCCGGCAAATACAACCAAGAAACGAAACGCTACGAAAATATCGTGTATCTGGAGTGCACGGCCGAAAACAACTTCAAGCCGTCTCTGCCGGACCGCAAAGTGGACCTGATCTACCTTTGCTACCCCAACAACCCGACGGGCATGACGTTGACCAAAGACGAGCTTAAAGTATGGGTCGACTACGCGCGCGAGAACAACTGCCTCATTCTGTTCGATTCCGCGTACGAGTCGTTTATTCAGGAGAAAGACGTGCCGCACAGCATCTACGAAGTGGAGGGCGCCAAGGAAGTCGCGATCGAATTCCGCAGTTTCTCCAAGACGGCCGGCTTTACGGGCGTACGCTGCGCGTATACGGTCGTGCCTCGCGAGCTCAAAGGACTGGACGCGGCCGGCAATTCCGTCATCGTGAACGATCTCTGGAATCGCCGCCACACGACGAAGTTCAACGGCGTATCCTACGTGACGCAACGCGGCGCCGAAGCGATTTATTCGCCGGAAGGCAAAGCGCAAATCGCCGATCTGGTCGACTACTACATGACGAACGCGGGCATCATCCGCGACGGTCTGGCATCAATCGGACTTGAAGTGTTCGGCGGCGTCAACGCGCCGTACATCTGGCTCAAGACGCCAAAAGGCATGGATTCGTGGAGTTTCTTCGACAAACTTCTGTCGGAAGCCAACATCGTCGGCACGCCGGGCGTAGGTTTTGGCCAAAGCGGCCAAGGCTACTTCCGCCTGACCGCGTTCGGCAGCCGCGAGAATACGGAAAAAGCGGTGGACCGCATTCGCAAGCTCAGCTTGTAATCCGTCCTCGAACAAAGTTGAACGATATCCGATTACCAGCGCTATCCTTGCATAAGCAGCGGAATTGAACCAACACTATAACGACATCGGTCATCCGACCAAATGCGTTAATAAATCTTGACAATGTTTGTCGAACGTGGGATAATTCCAATGATACAAAGCAGAACCTTTAACTCAGTCCCGAGAGGCTGGCAAGGTAGCGTGAATATGGGTCATTAATGAACGGAATTGGACAATCCCCGCATGTTCGGAGAGCTTTCGAGACTGCTGGCGGACCCTGCTCCATTTCTTTTCCCGACTGCTCACAGACTCCTTGCGGACTTCTCCGCAAGGAGTTTTTTTGTACGACGGCATCGGGACGCGCTAGAAGTTGGACGACGACGGACAGGATGAGGCAGGTTAGAAAGGAGCGCGGACATGGCGGAAGACGATTATCTGGTTATTATGGACGAAACGGCGATACGCCGTGCGCTTACCCGAATCGCGCATGAAATCGTGGAAAAAAACAAGGGCATCGACGATTGCGTAATCGTCGGCATCCGAACAAGAGGCATCTACATCGCTAATCGCGTCGCGGAACGAATCGGCGATATCGAAGGAAAGCCGGTACCGGTGCGGGAGCTCGATATTACGCAATATCGGGACGATCGCAACGACGAAGCCGCGACTGCCGCGATGGAATCGGCCGCTTCGCTCGGCGAGATCGACGGCATTCCGTTCCGGACGAAGGACAAACGGATTATATTGTTCGACGATGTATTGTTTACCGGCCGAACGATTCGAGCCGCCATGGACGCGCTGATGGATTGCGGAAGACCGCGCAGCATTCAACTTGCGGTGCTTGTGGACCGCGGCCATCGCGAGCTGCCCATCCGGCCCGATTTTGTCGGCAAAAACGTGCCAACCTCCAAACAAGAACAAATCCAAGTATCGCTTCAGGAGATCGACTTGAAGGATCAAGTGACCATCATTCACCAGAGGGGGTAAGCGGCATGACGATTACGCAATTAAGAGGGCGCAGCATGCTCGGACTGAAAGACCTGGACAAGGAAGAAATCGAAACGATCTTGGAAAGAGCGGCTTATTGGGAGAATCACCCAACCAAAGTGCATACGATGATGCAGGGCAAATTCGCGGCCAACATGTTCTTCGAGAACAGTACCCGCACGAGATTCTCGTTCGAAGTAGCGGAGAAGCGGCTGGGCGCGGAAGTGATCAACTTCTCGGCTGCCGCCTCAAGCGTCCAAAAGGGCGAATCGATCTACGATACGGTCCGCACGCTGGAATCGATGGGCATCGACGTAGGCATTATTCGCCTCAAGCCGAACGGCGTGCTCGCGGAGCTCTCCGAGAAAATCAATGTGCCGCTAATTAACGCTGGCGACGGCAACAACGAGCATCCAACGCAGGCCTTATTAGACCTGTACACCATGCGCAAACATTTTGGCAATAGCCTGCATGGGCTGAACGTCTCCATCATCGGAGATATTCTGCACAGCCGCGTCGCAAGGTCGAATCTGTACGCACTCCGCAAGCTGGGGGCGAAAGTCAGCTTCTGCGCGCCGGATAACATGAAGGCCTCCGAGTTGGACGCGCCTTACGTCTCGATCGACGAAGCGACCCAGGCCGATGTCGTCATGATGCTGCGCGTGCAGCTGGAACGCCACGAAAGCGGCATGCTGAGCTCCGCGGAATCCTATCGCGAACAATTCGGCTTGACGACCGAGCGCGCCGCGCGCTTAAAGTCCCACGCGATCATCATGCACCCGGCTCCGGTCAACCGAAACGTGGAAATCGACGACGAGCTTGTGGAACACCCGCAATCGAGAATTTTCCCGCAGATGGAAAACGGCGTGCCGGTGCGAATGGCGGTCGTGGAGCGGGCGCTTAGCTAAGGATCGGCAGTCGCGCCATAACGGATGAGCGGCATAAACGGACTATCCATCGGAGGGTGAATATAGAATGGCATTATGGATCAAAAACGGCAGCGTATGGAATGAAGAGGCAGGCAAGCTCGAAAGAAAACATATTCGCGTTCAGGACGGCTTGATCGCCGAGATGCTGGACGGAGGAGCGGCAGTCGATACAGGCTCCGCCGAAGTAGTGGACGCGGAAGGCAAGCTGGTGTCGGCAGGTTTGATCGACATGCACGTACACTTGCGCGACCCTGGATTCGAACATAAGGAAGACATCATAACGGGCTCCCGCTCGGCGGCGAAAGGCGGCTTCACGACGATTGCCTGCATGCCGAACACGCGTCCCGTCATCGACACGCCGGAAACGGTGAAATACGTCGTAGACAAGGCGAAAAACGCCGGCATCGTTAAGGTGCTTCCGTACGCGGCCATCACCAAAAACGAACTCGGCCGCGAGCTCACCGACTTCGCGGCGCTTAAGGAAGCCGGAGCGATCGGCTTCACGGACGACGGAGTCGGCGTGCAGAACGCGCAGATGATGAAAGACGCAATGGCGCTGGCGAGATCGCTTGACATGCCGATCATCGCGCACTGCGAAGACGACTCGCTCGTGGAAGGCGCATGGGCGTCAGAAGGCGAATTCTCCCGCAAACACGGCATCAAAGGCATCCCTAACGAATCGGAAGCGATTCACGTCGGACGCGATGCTTTGCTCGCCGAAGCGACCGGCGTGCACTACCACGTGTGCCACGTCAGCACGGAGCAGTCGGTCAGGCTGATCCGTCTCGCCAAATCGGTAGGCACGCACATAACCGCCGAAGTATGCCCGCATCACTTGATTCTGTCGGACGAAGATATTCCCGGATTGGACGACGCCAACTGGAAGATGAATCCGCCGCTTCGCACGCCGCGCGACGTTCAAGCCGTGATCGAAGGACTGGAGGACGGCACGATCGACATGATCGTGACGGATCATGCGCCGCACAGCGCGGAAGAAAAGGGTCGCGGCGTGGATCTTGCGCCGTTCGGCATCGTAGGCTTCGAGACGGCGTTCCCGCTGCTGTACACGAAATTCGTCGAAACGGGCCGATGGACGCTCGGATTTTTGCTTAGCCGCATGACAAAGGAGCCTGCCCGGGTATTCCGTCTCAACTCCGGGGTGCTGGAGACCGGAGCGCCGGCGGACATCACGATTATCGATCTGGAGAATCAGCGCGCCGTGAATCCGGCGGACACCCTCTCCAAGAGCAGCAACACGCCGTTCGGAGGCTGGGAGCTGAAGGGCTGGCCGGTCGCAACGATCGTGAACGGCAACATCGTATGGTCGGAATAACTTTTATCGATATAGAGGGTATTTAAATGAAGTTCAAAAAGTTCGGTTATCAGCTCCGAGAAGATTGAAAGAAGGTAGAAACTGAGTAGCGGAGCATAGCAGCGCTATGTGAGCAACGGAAGGTTCGCCTGAATTCAATATTCGATGTCGAATATGCTTCATGGCATACTTCGTGATGGGAAGCGGACTTTTTGAACAACCTTAACTAACAGCTGAGGAGTGATACGGATGCAAGCTAGATTATTGTTGGAAGACGGAACGTTGTTCACCGGTCTGTCCTTCGGCGCGGAAGCGCAAATGACGGGCGAGGTCGTGTTTAATACCGGGATTACGGGTTACCAAGAGGTGCTTTCCGATCCCTCCTACTGCGGTCAAATCGTAACGATGACCTATCCGCTCATCGGCAACTACGGCATTACGAGAGACGACTTCGAGGCGCTTCGTCCGCACATTCACGGCTTTGTCGTAAGACGTCACGAGCCGGTGCCGAGCAACTGGCGCGCTCAATATTCGCTTGGCCAGCTGCTCAAAGAATACGGCATCCCGGGCATCAGCGACATCGATACGCGAATGCTGACGCGCAAGCTTCGCCACTTCGGCACGATGAGAGGCCTCATCACGACGGGCAACGAACGCATCGAAGAGCTGACGGAACGCCTTGGCGCATCCAAGCTCTTGACCGATCAAGTCGCCCGCACTTCGACTAAAAATATTTTCTCGAGCCCGGGCAACGGCGAACGTATCGTCCTTGTCGACTTCGGAGCCAAAAGCGGAATCCTGCGCGAACTGACGTCGCGCGGCTGCGACGTCGTAGTCGTGCCACACGACACGACCGCTGACGAGATTCGCCGCCTGGCGCCGGACGGCATTCAGCTGTCCAACGGCCCTGGGGATCCGAAAGACGTACCCCATGCGGTGAAAATGATTTCCGAGCTGCTCGGCGAATACCCAATCTTCGGCATCTGTCTCGGACACCAGCTGTTCGCGCTGGCATGCGGCGCCGACACGGGCAAGCTGAAGTTCGGCCATCGCGGCGGCAACCATCCGGTCAAGGAGCTGGCCACGAACCGCTGCTACATTACATCGCAGAACCACGGCTACACCGTGCTCGACCATACGGTGCACGGCACGCAATTGACGGTTACGCACATCAACAATAACGACAAAACGATCGAAGGACTGAAGCATAACGTCCATCCGGCATTCTCCGTGCAATATCATCCGGAGGCCGCGCCAGGTCCGTTTGATTCCAGCTATCTGTTCGACGAGTTCCTTGAGATGATCCGCGAGCACAAAAAAAACAACCCGCAAAAACCGCGTCAGGCCGTCTTGTCGGAGACGTTGAAAGGAGAGCTTGAATATGCCCAGAAATAATCAACTGAAAAAAATTCTCGTAATCGGGTCCGGCCCGATCGTCATCGGACAAGCGGCGGAGTTCGACTACGCCGGCACTCAGGCTTGCCAGGCTTTGAAGGAAGAGGGCTACGAGGTTGTCTTGATCAACAGCAACCCGGCTACGATCATGACGGATACGAACATGGCCGACAAGGTCTACATCGAACCGATCACGCTGGAGTTTGTCTCCCAGATCATTCGCCAAGAGCGTCCTGACGGCTTGCTGCCGACGCTTGGGGGCCAAACGGGCCTCAACATGGCCGTAGAGCTGGCGCGTGCCGGCGTGCTGGAGCGCGAGAACGTGAAACTGCTCGGCACCCAGCTGATCGCCATCGAAAAAGCGGAAGACCGCGACCTGTTCCGCGACCTGATGCGCGAGCTGGAGCAGCCGGTTCCCGAGAGCGAGATCGTGACGACGGTCGAAGAAGCCGTCGACTTCGCGAACACGATCGGTTATCCCATCATCGTTCGACCTGCCTACACGCTTGGCGGCACGGGCGGCGGCATCTGCGCGAACGAGGAAGAGCTGCGGGAAATCGTGGCATCCGGCATTCGCTACAGCCCGATCAACCAGTGCCTGATCGAGAAGTCGATCGCTGGCATGAAGGAAGTCGAATACGAAGTAATGCGCGACGCGAACGATAACTGCATCGTCGTGTGCAACATGGAGAATTTCGACCCGGTCGGCGTTCATACCGGCGACAGCATCGTCGTGGCGCCATCGCAGACGCTGTCCGACCGCGAGTACCAAATGCTGCGTTCCGCGTCGCTTAAGATCATTCGCGCCCTTAACATCGAAGGCGGCTGCAACGTGCAATTCGCCCTTGATCCGCACAGCTATCAATACTACGTCATCGAAGTTAATCCGCGGGTAAGCCGCTCTTCCGCGCTGGCATCCAAAGCGACAGGTTATCCGATCGCGAAGATGGCCGCCAAAATCGCGGTAGGCTATACGCTGGATGAGCTGGTTAACCCGGTTACGGGCCAGACGTACGCTTGCTTCGAGCCGACGCTGGACTATATCGTATCCAAGATTCCTCGTTGGCCGTTCGACAAGTTCGTTAACGCCAACCGCAAGCTCGGCACGCAGATGAAAGCAACGGGAGAAGTCATGGCCATCGGCCGCACCTTCGAAGAATCCATCCATAAAGCCGTACGTTCGCTTGAGGTCGGCGTTCATCGCCTGCACCTCAAGGAAGCCGGCTCGCTGGAAGAATCGGTGCTGAGAAACCGATTGGAGAAGCCGGACGACGAGCGCATGTTCCTCGTAGCGGAAGCGTTCCGCCGCGGCTTCACGCTGCAAGAGATTCAGGACATCACGAAAATCGACTGGTGGTTCCTCGACAAAATCGCTTCCATCGTCGCTTTCGAAGACCGTCTGCGCAAAGAAGCGACGCTGACGGCCGGCACTCTGTACGAGGCGAAGCGCAAAGGCTTCTCCGACCGTTCCATCGCCGAAATTCGCAAGGAAGGGTTCCCGAACGGAAGTCACACGACGGAAGCGGAGGTGCGCGCGTTCCGTCTGCAGAACGGCCTGAAGCCGGTCTACAAGATGGTTGACACTTGCGCGGCCGAATTCGAGGCAACGACTCCTTACTACTACTCCACGTACGAGGTGGAGAACGAAGTAACGGAAACGACGAAGCAGAAGGTGCTCGTGCTCGGCTCCGGTCCGATCCGGATCGGTCAAGGCATCGAGTTCGACTACTCCACGGTTCACGCGGTGTGGGCGATTCAGAAAGCGGGCTACGAGGCCGTAATCATCAACAACAATCCGGAGACGGTATCGACGGACTTCAGCACGTCCGATCGCCTCTACTTCGAACCGCTGTTCTTCGAGGACGTGATGAACGTCATCGAGCAAGAAAATCCGATCGGCGTTATCGTGCAATTTGGCGGACAAACGGCGATCAATCTGGCCGCTCCGCTGGTTAAGGCAGGCGTGCGCATTCTTGGCTCGAGCCTCGAGAGCATCGACGCAGCCGAAGACCGCAAGAAATTCGAAGCGCTGCTTCGCAAGCTGAACATCGCGCAGCCGGACGGCAGCACGGTGACCTCGGTCGATGAAGCGGTCGTTACGGCGCAAAAGCTCGGTTATCCGGTGTTGGTTCGTCCATCGTACGTCTTGGGCGGACGGGCAATGGAAATCGTGTATTCCGATGAAGAGCTGCTAAGCTACATGGAAGTAGCCGTTAAGATCAATCCGGAGCATCCCGTGCTGATCGACCGCTACATGATGGGCAAGGAAGCCGAGGTCGACGCGATCTGCGACGGCCAGACGGTTCTGATCCCGGGAATCATGGAGCATGTCGAGCGCGCCGGCGTTCACTCCGGCGACTCCATCGCGGTTTATCCGCCGCAGTCGCTGTCCGACGACATCAAGAACCAAATTGTCGACATCACGATCAAGATCGCCAAGGAGTTCGAAGTCATCGGTCTCGTCAACATCCAATACGTCATCCATAACGACAAAGTGTACGTGATCGAGGTGAACCCGCGTTCGTCCCGCACGGTTCCGTTCCTCAGCAAAGTCACGAACCTGCCGATGGCGAATCTGGCGACCAAGGCGATTCTCGGCACGACGCTTGCATCGCAAGGTTATGTGGACGGTCTGTGGCCGGAAGACGAATACGTCTCCGTCAAAGTGCCGGTCTTCTCCTTCGCGAAGCTGCGCCGCGTCGATCCTACGCTGACGCCGGAGATGAAGTCGACGGGCGAAGTCATGGGCCGCGACGTGCAGTATGCCAAGGCCCTGTACAAAGGTCTCATCGGCGCCGGCATGAAGATCCCGACATCGGGCACGATCGTCGCGACCGTGGCTGATAAGGATAAAGAAGAAGCGGTGGAGCTGCTTCGCGGCTTTAATCTAATCGGTTACAAAATAATGGCGACGGGCGGCACGGCCGATGCGTTGGAGGCGGCTGGCCTGTACGTGCAGCGCGTCAACAAGCTGAGCGAAGGCACGCCGAACATTCTCGACATGGTGCGCGAAGGCAAGGCGCAGTTCGTGGTCAATACGCTGACGAAAGGCAAAACGCCTGAGCGCGACGGCTTCCGCATTCGACGCGAAGCGGTCGAGAACGGCGTCGTCTGCATGACTTCGCTGGATACGGTCCGCGCCTTGCTGCGCATGATGGAGACGATCAACTTCTCCTCCCATGCCATGCCGGTGCTGAGCAAGTCGAGCAAATAAATGAATAGGGGGAATGGCAAGTGAAGCTATCGCGCGAAGAGGCCGCGAAACGCATTATGGTCGCTCTGGATTATCCGGAAGCGGCCGCGGCCGAAAGACTGATCGAGGAGCTGAAGGGCATTCCCTGTTATATGAAGGTGGGTTTGCAGCTGTTCTACGCTGCAGGCCCATCCTTTGTGGAGAGCCTTAAGAAGCGGGGATATTATGTGTTTCTGGATGTGAAAATGCATGATATTCCGAACACCGTCAAAGGCGGCGCGAACAGCGTCGCGAAGCTGGGCGTTGACATGTTCAACGTGCATGCGGGCGGCGGCAAGGCGATGATGGAAGCGGCGATGGAAGGCGTACATGCGGCGCTTCCATCCGGTACGTCTCCTCCGGCGGTCATAGCGGTCACCCAGTTGACGAGCACGAGCGCGATCGTCATGAACGAAGAGATCGGGATAGCGGGATCGGTCGAAGAGGCGGTAATCCGGTACGCCGATCTAGCGAAAGCCGCAGGCTTGCAAGGCGTCGTCGCTTCGCCTTCCGAGGTTGCGGCGATCAAGTCGGCATGCGGTAGCGATTTCTATACGGTCACGCCGGGCATTCGGCCGAAAGGCGCCGATATTGGCGACCAGTCGCGCATCATGACGCCAGGCGAAGCGCTCCGTCAAGGCACGGACTTCATGGTGATCGGAAGGCCGATTACGGCAGCGCCGGAGCCGCGCGCCGCGCTTGAATCTATTATCGAGGAGCTGATTGCAGTTGACTAAGCTGACATTATCGAATTTGCCGGAGACGATCGCAAAGAGCCTGTTGGACATTCAAGCCGTCGCGCTGCGCCCCAACGATCCATTCACGTGGACTTCCGGGCTAAAGTCGCCCATCTATTGCGATAACCGGTTGACGATGGGATATCCCGACATTCGCGACATGATCGCAGAAGGATTCGCCACCATCATTCGCGAGCGTTACCCGGATGCCGAAATTATCGCCGGCACGTCTACGGCGGGGATCCCGCATGCCGCATGGGTATCGCAGAAGCTGAACTTGCCGATGGCTTACATCCGCGACAAGGCGAAAGGTCACGGCAAACAGAATCAAATCGAAGGCCGTATCTCAGCGGGGCAGAAGGTCGTAGTCATCGAAGATTTGATTTCCACGGGCGGCAGTTCGCTGAAAGCGGCTCAAGCCGTACGCGAGGTTGGCGGCGAAGTGTTGGCGGTGCTAGCGATTTTCACGTACCAGTTCGATTCTGCAACAAAATCGTTTGCCGACGAAGGTTTCCGGTTGGAGACGTTGTCGAACTATTCGGCGCTAATCGACGAGGCGGTTCGCCAGAGTCTGGTGGCGGAAGCCGACGTGGCAACGCTGCAAGCATGGCGCGAGGACCCGCAATCGTTCGGCAGCTAACAGGGCCGTCTTTTCGTCCGGCATGTACGGAATTTTTATCAACGTTCCGCGATTCGCGGGACGTTTTTTTGTCTGCAAGAGCATTCGGACCGATGGCCGCCGGCGACTCCCGATTCGACAAATAAACTTGCAGATCTTTGTTCGTCCGAGTACAAACGGGCGACAAAAATGCCGATAAAGAGACATAGGGCAAAGACGTAAAGGGGAGCGAGCAGAGTTGAAAATATCAGTCGGATTTAAATTGGTGATTTTGGCGGCACTACCGTTGTTTTTCTACACGATGACGGGTTTATTGCTGCTTAGCGAGGAACGAAAAATATTCGATGAAATGAAGTCGTCCATACATGAAACGTCCAATCAAGTCGGCCGACTGCTGCTCAACGCAGACCGGGATCTCTATCAAGCTAATGCCGCATATTTATTGATCGAATCGGGGGCATTGGAAGGAGACGCGCTTAAAGCGATGCGCGAAGACATGGTCGCGAACAAGGATCAAGCGATCGAGAGAGTGACCGAGGCGACAGCGTTAATGGAAACTGCGGGACTGCTCGATTTGGACAAAGGAGATTCCGCCGAAAAAGTCGGCGATTTGCTAAGTTCGTTCGACGATAATTATAAAGGATGGTTTGCTGCGGCTTCCGCGGCGACGGATGACGGCAAGGCGTTAGCCGTCAATCCGGAAGTCGACTCGCTGTTCCTGACCGCACGGACGGGCGTGGACGAAATCGGACAGAACGTCGAAGTCTTTGCGGATGAGAAGATGGAGGAAATCGAATCCGGCTTGGATTCCTCGCAGCTATTCACTTTCGTCGGAATCATCGTCGTCACCGTCTCGCTTATCGCGATGTTGATTCTGATGACGCGTTCGATGACTTCGACGATCCGGAGGGTGCTGGAAAAAACGAATCAGGTAAGCCAAGGCGATCTGACGGCTCCTCGCGCCGCCAAGTACGGCAAAGACGAGCTCGGCCGCATTCTTCATTCGGTCGACGACATGATCGAAAGAATGAACGGCTTGATCTCCGGCGTCGTCCGGAATGCCTCCGACGTCAAAGCTTCATCCGCTCGTCTATCGCAAGCGGCATCGGAATCCGCAACGGCATCCGAGCATGTGGCAAGCCAGATCGCGGAGGTCACGCAGAATTCCGAGATTCAGGCACGCAGCGCGGAAGAGACTTCGCGCGCCATCGAAGAGATGACGGTCGGCATAAGCCGAATCGCGGAGAATACGTCGACCTTGGCGGATCATTCCTCCTCGACATCGTCCGAGGCAGAGGAAGGACGGGAGGCGCTGGAACGGTTGGAAGACAGAATGAGGGGGATGGTCGATGTTATCCACCGGCTCTCCGCCATCATCGAAACGCTCGAGAAACGTTCCGGCCAGATCGGCTCCATAGCCGAAAATATAACGACATTCTCTAACCAAACGAACATTCTGTCTCTTAATGCCTCCATCGAAGCGGCTCGGGCCGGCGAGCATGGCAAAGGGTTTGCCGTCGTCGCCGGAGAGATACGCAAGCTTGCCGCAAGCTCTCTTGCTTCCGCGGAGGGGATAAACGATCTCGTAAACGTTACGAGAGGCGAAATCGCAAGCGCATCGGACGCCATGCGCCAAACACTGGTCGAAGTAGAGGACGGGGGCAACCGCGTTGCCGAGCTGAATCGCCGTTTGAACGCGATTAGCGCGGCCGTCAACCAGATGACGGAGCAGCTCCAAGAAAGCTCGGCCATCACGGAGCAAATGTCCGCCAGCTCCGAAGAAGTCAGCGCATCCTCGGAGCAATCGGCGGCGACGGCATCCGCAAGTCTGGAGAAAACGGAAAGTGTGGCTGCGGCGACGGAAGAACAGCTTGCGCTAACGGATAGCATCGCGGACGCTTCGCGCACGCTCGATTCCATCGTCGATCAACTGGGAGCGGCCGTCGGTCGATTCAAAGTAAAACAATAAAAGGTGGAGGCTGCCGTTCCGATTTCTTCACGCGGAGCGGCATTCTCTTTTTTTGTGAAAAAAGTTAGGGATAAATGACCAAAGTACGTAACTTTTTCTTGGCATAAGCCGTCTATGATGTAAGATTAGAAATATGAAGAAAGAGATAGGGAAGGGGAATGCCGGTACGGAACCGCAAATAACGAAGCTAGAATTGATCGAGCATGCTCCTGATAGCACCGCCGATTGGGATGAAGGGAAACGGCAAGAGGCTGTAACCGCAGACGCTTTGCTTACCGTGAACCAAGTGGAGCGCATGTTTCAAGTCGGCGGTAATACGCTGCACGTGCTTAAGGGGATACAGATGTCCGTCTACCCCAATCAGCTCGTCATGCTTAAGGGCCGATCCGGCTCGGGCAAGACGACTCTGCTTAATTGCCTGGGAGGACTCGATACGCCGAGCAAGGGGGATATCGTGTTCCACGGTTTGCCGTTCAGCCAAATGAGCGACGACGAGCGAACGCATGTCAGGCGCAAGGAGATGGGCTTTATTTTCCAAGCGTTCGCGTTGATGCCGCTGTTGTCCGCGCGGGAGAACGTGGAGCTGTCGCTGCGCATGGCTGGAACGCCCCGATCGGAGTGGAAGGGTAGAGTGGAGCAGTGCTTGGAACTCGTCGGACTGGAGAAGCGCATGCATCATCGTCCTTTCGAGTTGTCGGGGGGAGAGCAGCAGCGCGTCGCCATCGCGAAGGCGATCGCTCATAAACCGCTATTGCTGCTGGCCGACGAGCCGACAGCCGAGCTCGATACGGGCATGTCCGCGCAAATCATGGCGGTATTCCAAACTATTATCGCAACAGAAAACGTCTCAATATGCATGACTACACATGATCCTACGATTTTGGAGGTTGCCGACCATGTCTATGAAATGGTGGACGGGAAATTTATCTAGAGTTTCCGTAATCGCCGCGATGAGCTTGTCGCTGGTATTTGCAAGCGGCTGTTCGCTGCTGCCCGACGAAAAGGGAGAAGAGGTGCTGCCGGATATCGTGCCGCCTCAAATCTCGAAAAAACCGGAGTACGAAGTCACGACCAAGACGCTGGAGACGAAGGTTCAAGTCATCGGCAAAGTCATTTCCACGCAGGAAGAAACGATGTATTTTACGCTAGACGGCAAACATCTCAAAGAGCTCTACGTAAAGACCGGCGATAAAGTGCAGGCCGGAGACATCATCGGCGAGCTCGACGTCGAGGACTTGCAGAAATCGTTGCGGATGGAACGGCTCGCGTTCAAGCGGGAAGAAAACGCGATGAAGGAGACGCTTCGGATGCGCGACGAGATGGAACCGCTGGAATTCGAAGAGAAGCAAATCGCCTTCGAAGAGAAACGCCAGAAGCTCGTCGACATGGAAGAAGAGATCGCCAAAGCGACGATCGTAGCGCCATATGCGGGCACGATCGTGTCGGTTAGCGCCCAAAAGGGCGACGTGATCAAAGCCTACGCGCCTGTCGCGATCGTGGCGGACACGGGACTTATGACGCCCGCGGCCAAGCTGACCAAGACGGAGCTTGAGAAAATCGCGCCCGGCATGGAGGCCGTCGTAACGATAAGCAGCGCAGGCAACTTTAAGGGCACGGTGAAGCAAATGCCCGTGAAAACGACGGAAGGCGACGGCAACGGGAACGGCAATCCGCCGCAAGGCGAGACGAAGCCGGAACGCCCCGAGGACTTCATGATCGTCGATTTGCCGGAACTGCCGGCGGACATTCAGCGAGGCACGCCGATCGCGATCAACATTATTACCAAACGTACGGAGAATGCCGTCGTCATCCCGCCTTCCGCGCTTCGCAATATCGGTTCCCGCACTTATGTTCAAGTGATTGACGATGAAGGCAAACGCGAGGTGGATGTCGAGGTCGGTCAGCAGACCGCCACGGATATCGAAATTTTGCAGGGATTGAAGCCGGGGCAGAAAGTCGTAGGTCGATAAACGATGGGTATTCCACTGTTCCGATTCTTATTCCGCAAAATGTGGAATACAAGATGGCTTACGCTCAGCACGCTCGCCGGACTTATCATGGCGGTTGCATTCGCCACGAGCATCCCCATGTACGCCGACGGAGCACTGAAGCGCGTCGTTACCCAGTCGCTGCAAGAGAAAAGCGAGGGATTGCCGGCGGGATCGCTGCTCATGAGATACCAGGCAACGCCTGGAGAGAGTACGGATATGAAGGCGCTTGGCGAGCTGGAACGATACATCAAGGAGAACGTTCCGGCAAATATCGGTTTTACATATGACACCTACCAACAAACGTATTCCATCCGAAGCTCCGACGTCGTGCCCGAAGATCCTTCCAAGGTCGACGCGGGACGCAACCGGCAATTGTCGCTTATGTCGATGTCCGAACTCGCCAAACACGCTGAGATCGCGCAAGGCAAATGGTTCGACGAAGCAGCCGGCAACGGGGATATCATCGAAGCCGTCATGATGGAGGAGGCGATGTACCGCAACGATATCCATATCGGAGACATCTTCGAATATCCGGTCTACGGCGGACTTAACCTGACGCTTCGCGTGAAGGTCGTCGGCGCGTTTAACCCTATCGATGCAACAGATGCCTATTGGTATCAGGGACTTGAAGGGTTGCTCGGCACGCTGCAAGTCAGCGAAGCGACCTTCCAAAAGGTGCTGATGGAGAAACATCACATTCCGCTGCATAACGGCGGATGGTATTACGCTTTCGACTTGTCCGAGGTGAAGACGAGCCAACTTTCGCCGCTCGGCAGAACGTTGGAACGTCTTAATATCGAGCTTTACCAACGGATGAAAGATACGCGCGTCGAAATTTCGTTCGCGTCGACGCTCACGGAGTTCCGCAAGCAAAGCCTGCAGCTTCAAACGCTGCTCTTTACGCTTGCCGCCCCGATGATCGCGATGGTGTTCTACTTCATCGCGATGAATGCCAGGCAGTCGCTCGATAAGCAGCGAAGCGACATTGCCGTTTTGCGCAGCCGCGGAGCGGGAACGCGGCAGATCATTTGGATTTATCTGTTAGAAAGCCTGCTGCTCGGAGCCATCGCGTTGGGAACGGGACCGTTCATCGGTTGGTTTATGGCCAAGAGCATCGGATCGGCCAACGGCTTCTTATCGTTCGTCAATCGAAAGTCGATCCCGGTAGGGTTCTCCACGGAGGCTATGATTGCAGGCGCAGCCGCCGTGCTGCTAGCTATTCTGGCGACCGTCATTCCGGCGGTCATCTATGCGCGTTCGTCGATCGTGAGCTACAAACAGGAGCTCGCGCGATCGGACCGCAAGCCGGCCTGGCAGCGCTGGTTCCTCGACGTGCTGCTGCTCGGAGCGGCAGGGTATGGCTGGTATATGTTCAATGAACGCCAGATGCTGACGTTCCAGACGGGCATGACGACGGATCAGCTTAACGTACAGCCGTTCCTGTTCTTTGTCCCGGCGCTGGCGATATTCGCTTTGGGATTGTTTTTCCTTAGATTATTCCCATGGCTGCTCAAGCTGTTTAATTGGCTGGGACGCAAGTTTCTCCCTGTGCCGCTCTACTTGACGCTAACGCAACTGTCGCGTTCGTCCAAAGGATATTATCCGCTTATGATATTGCTCGTGCTTACGCTCGGATTAGGCGTGTACAACGCTTCGGCCGCCCGCACGATCGACCTTAACTCAACGGAACGCACCCTATATAAATACGGATCGGATGTCATTATTCAGACCGTATGGGACGGAACGGCGGAAGTTACGCCGCCTAGCGGCGGTGGAGGCAACGGTGGAGGCGGCAATGGCGGTGGAGGCAACGGCGGTGGAGGTAACGGCGGAGGCGGCAATGGCGGAGGAGGAAACGGAGGCGGGGGCAATGGCGGAGGCGTACCGACGCGCATTTTGTATAACGAACCGCCTTTCGAGATTTTCCGTTCGCTAGACGGCGTCGAAGCGGCTGCCCGCGTGCTGAAGGCCAAGGGCAACGTCGTCATCTCCGGCAAGTCGATCGGCCAAGGAACGATTCTCGGCATCGACAACAAAGATTTCTCAGAAGTGGCCTGGTTCCGCGACGATTTGTATCCGGTGCATCCGTTCCAGTATTTGGCGAATCTGGGCTTAGCCGAACACGCGGCAATTATCCCTACCGGAGTAGCGGAGAAATACCAGCTGAAGCTGGGCGATACGATCTCCGTCGGTTTCCCGGACGGCATGATCGAGTTCTCGGTATTCGGCATCTTGCCTTATTGGCCAAGTCAATATCCGGACAAATCGCCATTTATCATTACGAATCTCGATTACATTTACGATCAGCTTCCCATCATGCCGTACGAAGTGTGGCTGAAGATGGAGCCGGACGCGCTTGTAGCGCCGATCGTCGAGAAGCTGCAGAAGGAAGGCGTCGAGCTGGCTTCGGTCGACGACGTTCGCACCGAGCTGATCACGCAAGCCAAGCATCCTACCCGCGGCGGCGTATTCGGCATCTTAAGTCTCGGTTTCCTCGTATCCGTCGTCATTACGCTTGCCGGATACATTCTTTACTGGTTCTTCAACTTGTCGGGGCGGGTCGTGCAATTCGGCGTGCTGCGCGCAATGGGTCTCTCCAGAAAGCAGCTTACGGGCATGCTGCTGCTTGAGCAGTTGTTCACCGCGGGGCTAGCGATCGGCTTGGGCGTTGCGATCGGCAAGGCGGTTAGCATTATCTTCCTCCAGTTCTTGCAGACGGCAGACAATGTCGCGGAGACGGTACCGCCGTTCCGCGTCGTATTCGAAGCAAGCGATACGAATCAGCTCTTCTACGTCGTCGGTTTCATGATGATCGTAGGCGCGCTGCTGCTCTTCCTGCATATTCGCAGATTAAGGGTTCATCAGGCAGTCAAGATGGGAGAGGAGCGTTAACGGCGCATGATTCATTGCGAAGGATTAGTGAAAATTTACAAAACGGATGAGCTTGAGGTCGTGGCGCTCCAAGGACTTAACCTGACGGTCGAAGACGGCGAGCTGATGGCGATTATCGGCAACAGCGGCAGCGGCAAGTCGACGCTGCTCAACACGCTGGGCGGTCTCGACCGTCCTTCCGCGGGGCAAGTGAAAGTAGGACCATGGGATTTGCTCAAAATTACGGACGAAGAGCTTGTTCAGTACAAGAGGGAGACGGTAGGCTTTATCTGGCAGAACAATGCCCGGAACCTGCTGCCATACCTGACGGCGCTGGAGAACGTCGAGATGCCGATGATGTTGTCCGGCAAGGTCGATCGCGATTACGCGAAGCAGCTTCTGGAGTGGGTGGGGCTGAAGGAACGCATGCACAACAAGCTCCATCAGCTCTCGGGCGGAGAGCAACAGCGCGTTGCCATCGCGATCTCGCTCTCCAACCGGCCCAAGCTGCTGCTTGCGGATGAGCCGACCGGCTCCGTCGATACGACTACCTCGGACCTGATCATGGGCATATTCCGAAGACTCAATCGCGAGATCGGCATTACGATCGTGATCGTAACCCACGACATGACGCTTGCGAGCAAGGTGGACCGGGTCGTCGCCATTCGCGACGGATTAACGAGCACCGAATTTATTAAACGCAATCCGAACATCGGACTTGAAGGAGGAGGCGATGCGTCGCAGCCCGCCATGAAAGGTCTGACGGGCGTACACGAAGCATACGTCGTCGTCGACCGCGTAGGACGTCTGCAGGTACCGAAGGAATTTTTGACCGCGCTCGGCATCAAGGACAAAGCGACGATGGAATTCGACGGGGAGCGCATCATCATCACTTCGCCAAATTTATTAGGGGGTAATGGCAATGATTAATGTTCTAAGTCAATCGAAAGTAACCAAATGGACCATGCTTGGGATGTCGCTTACGCTCACGGCCGGCATGTTGTCCGCGTGTTCGGGAGGCAACGATCCATCCGAAGCGGAGACGAGCGTGCTTCGAATCGGCGTTATGTACGGCGGAGCGGATAACGAGCCCTACTTCCGCCAGCAATACACCGATATGTTCGAATTCCAATATCCGAACGTGGAATTCGAGATCGTCGGCGCCGTCAACTACGACAATCAGCGTTTCACGCAAACCTCGGAGCCGGGCAAGCCGACGGATCAGCCTGATCCGTACGAAGAGATGAAGAAGCTGATGGAAGGCCAGAATCCGGTAGACGTCGTTGTCATCGACTACAATCTGCTGAGAAGATTCACGCAGGACAATTTGCTGAAGCCGCTTGATCCGCTGATCTCGCAGGACAAATTCGATCTGTCGGATTACGTGCCGACGGTCATCGAGGGTATCAAGGCGGCAGGCGACAACAATATCTACGCGCTTACGCCTACGTTCACTTCATCGGCGCTCTATTATAACAAAAAGATTTTCGCCGACATGAATATCGAACCTCCAACCGACAAAATGAGCTGGACGGACGTCTTTGCGAAAGCCCGTCAGCTGGCAAGCGGCGAAGGCATCGACCGGACGTTCGGCTTCTCGTTCAACCGTTGGAACTCCGACGGCTTCAGCGACGTGCAGAACTACAGCACGGCCCTCCAGCTTAAGACTTGGGACGACAACGGCGACAAGATGCTCGTGAACAGCGATCAATGGGCGGAAGTGTTCGACACCGTAGCCGGCCTGTACAAGGAGAAGATCGTGCCGGATCAGGAATTCATTATGAAGTTGAACGAAAAAGTCGCGGCAGACGGCGGCGTTGATCCATTCTACGGCGATCTGTTCGCGCAAGGCAAAGTCGCGATGATGATCGGCGAGTCGTATTATGTCAACGAGCTGAAGAAGTTTAGCGACAATGCGGCGAGCATCAAGGACTTTGAAATGGTCGATTGGGATGTCGTAACCGTGCCTACCCACCCGACCAACGTCGATTCCGGCGGCAATATTAACTTGAGCCAGCTGATGGCGATCAATAACAAGGCGCAGAACGCGGATGGCGCTTGGGACTTTATTAAATTCTCGAACAGCAAAGAATGGGCGAAGCTGAAATCGAGAAGCAATTACGAGCTTGTCGCGCGCAAGGAGTTCTTGAAGCCGGTTGGCGGCATGAACTACAACATCGATGCGTTCACAATGCTTAAGCCTCTGCCGCCATCCTCCGTTAACGAAGAAAAGATCTACCGCGAAAAACCGGGTGTCTGGGAAGCCCGTCAGATCGGCTATGAGCTGTTCCAGAAGGTGCTCGAAGGCACCATGGAGACCAAAGCAGCGCTCGCCGAGTGGGAGACGCGGGGCAACGCGATATTGGCCGGACAATCCGAGATGGGTGG